>NZ_AUNI01000012.1 GCF_000447795.1 Bacteriovorax sp. Seq25_V
AAAAATATAGATGAAAAAGGAAACTTCAGTTACTTTAAGAAATCTTTGACCAGATAAGAGCTTAGCTCTAAATCCTTTAAAAGGAGGTGATCCAGCCCCAGGTTCCCCTAGGGCTACCTTGTTACGACTTCACCCCAGTCATCGATCCGACCGTAGACGCTCCCCTCTCGAAAGTTAGGGCCACGGCTTCAGGTAAGATCAACTCCCATGGTGTGACGGGCGGTGTGTACAAGGCCCGGGAACGTATTCACCGCAGCGTGCTGATCTGCGATTACTAGCGATTCCAACTTCATGGAGTCGAGTTGCAGACTCCAATCCGGACTGAGATGCACTTTTTGAGATTTGCTGACAGTCACCTGATCGCGTCTCTTTGTATGCACCATTGTATTACGTGTGTAGCCCTAGACATAAGGGCCATGAGGACTTGACGTCATCCCCACCTTCCTCCTGGTTAACCCAGGCAGTCTCCCTAGAGTGCCCAACTTAATGCTGGCAACTAAGGATAGGGGTTGCGCTCGTTGCGAGACTTAACCCAACATCTCACGACACGAGCTGACGACAGCCATGCAGCGCCTGTCACCGAGTTCTCCGAAGAGCACAATCAATTTTGGTCGATCTTCTCGGGATTTCAAGCCTAGGTAAGGTTCTGCGCGTTGCTTCGAATTAAACCACATAATCCACCGCTTGTGCGGGCCCCCGTCAATTCCTTTGAGTTTTAGTCTTGCGACCGTACTTCCCAGGCGGAGTACTTAATGCGTTAGCTGCGACACTGAAGCGGTCAAAGGCTCCAATATCTAGTACTCATCGTTTACGGCGTGGACTACCAGGGTATCTAATCCTGTTTGCTACCCACGCTTTCGCGCCTCAGCGTCAGTTAATAGCCAGAGAGCCCCCTTCGGCGCTGGTGTTCCTTCGCATCTCTACGGATTTTACCCCTACATGCGAAATTCCGCTCTCCCCTCTATAACTCTAGATTACCAGTTCCAGACGCAGTTCCGGGGTTGAGCCCCGGGATTTCACATCTGGCTTAATAATCCGCCTGCGCGCGCTTTACGCCCAGTAAATCCGAACAACGCTTGCACCCTTCGTATTACCGCGGCTGCTGGCACGAAGTTAGCCGGTGCTTCCTTTGATAGTACCGTCAAATCACAGGCCTATTAGACCCGTGACCATTCTTCTTATCTGACAGAGCTTTACAACCCGAAGGCCTTCCTCACTCACGCGGCATTGCTGCGTCAGGGTTTCCCCCATTGCGCAATATTCCCCACTGCTGCCTCCCGTAGGAGTCTGGACCGTGTCTCAGTTCCAGTGTGACTGATCATCCTCTCAGACCAGCTATGCATCGTCGCCTTGGTAGGCCATTACCCCACCAACAAGCTAATGCAACGCAGGCCCATCCTTCTGTGAATGCTTACAAGTAGAGGCATCCTTTCTAGTACTTTTCCCATGTCGTACTACGTATGCGGTATTAGCCAGAATTTCTTCTGGTTATCCCCCACAAAAGGGCAGGTTACCTACGCGTTACTCACCCGTGCGCCACTCTACTCACCCCCGAAGGAGCTTTCTCGTTCGACTTGCATGTGTTAGGCATGCCGCCAGCGTTCGTTCTGAGCCAGGATCAAACTCTCCAAGCATTAAATATAATCTTGAAAAATTATCTTCTAACTTACTTTTTCTAAATCGTTTCCGACTTAAAACTTCAAAGTGATTTTACTAAAAAGTTTAAGTGTTTCGGCATCTGACTATCGCTAATTACAACTGTTAACAACATTCGCTTTTTTAACATAGCGGATTTAGTTACGTCAGATCTTTAACATCTTAAAGCTTCTTTGGTTTCCTTTCTCATCTTATTCA
>NZ_AUNI01000013.1 GCF_000447795.1 Bacteriovorax sp. Seq25_V
ACCACTGCGAGGGGGCAGTTAAGGGAGACTGGTCCTTCTTCTTAAGTCTTCGGGACACCGCACGTGCTCATAAGTTTTGATTGCATTGATGATTTCCTCAGTCAGCTCTTGATCTGAAAAAGTTCTAATTCCTGACTTGTATCTAAAAGGAGACATCGAAAGAGTTGAATTGTACTTTGTATTTAGCTTCTTACAGATGACGCTTGCAACTTCTTTTGCCATGACTCTAAAAGTCGTATATTTTCCACCTAGGATCACATGCATATTATGCTTTGGTTGATAATACTTATGATTTCGTGCTGTCTTGGCCCTATCATTTGTATCATCTTCTTTAACAAGAGGTCTAAGTCCTGCGAATTTGCCTACAACATGTTCGTGATTTACTTTTGCGTTAGGGAAGTACTCATTTAAGTTCGCAAGTAGATAATCAACTTCTTCATCGCTTACTTGCATATCAAACTTGTTTCCGTTGTATTCAACTTCTGTTGTCCCAATTAGAATGTGATTTCTTTGCGGGATGACAAAAATTACTCTGCCATCCTTGGGTGTTAATACTAGTGGAGAGCTAATGTTGACTGAGTCCTTCTTTAGCCAGAGATGACTTCCTTTTGAAGGGAGAAGCTTGCGACTCCATTTGAAATCAGGATGATCAATAAGAAGTTCGTCTGTAAATGGGCCTGTTGCAAAGACAATTTCATTTGCCGTTACTGTTTTCTCTGTATTGCTTAGTTCGTCGATGATTGTCGCAGTGACGGTGTTACCATTGAATCTGAAGCTTTTTAAGGAAGTGTGATTAATGGCATCGCAATCACTATTAAGTGACCCGTCTGCAATAACTTCGATAGTTAGGCGAGCATCATCGACGATAGCGTCGTGGTAGACGCCGGCGCCTATTAGTCCATTACTTCTTATGTCTGGGAGTGCCTTAACTGTTTGATCCTTGTTGGTCATAAAAAAAGGCTTGTTGTGAAAACTAGAGAGTAGGTCATAAAGGAAGAGGCCACATCTAATCATCCATTTTGGCCTTAGTGAGTCGCTGAAGATTGGCAAATAGAAAGGAGATTCAAAGCATAGATGTGGAGCAATTCTTAGCCATAGGTTTTTTTCGTGAAGGGCTTCAAAAACTAGATCGAAGTCCATGTTTTCGAGGTAGCGAATGCCTCCATGTAGCATTTTAGAACTCTTTGAACTTGTCTGTGAGGAGAAGTCCTTTTTATCGATGAGAAGTGTTGAAACTCCGTTGAGACTTAGGTCCCTATAAATACCTGCACCGACAATTCCACCACCAATGATAAGACAATCATAGTGATCTTTAATTTGATTTTGTGAATTAATCATGTTTTTGTTATCCATTTTTTTCGATAATCACTGCATCACCTGAACATTGAAGTTGATAGAGGGAGTCCCCGTCTTCTTCTTGATGATTAAGTACTGGAGTGAGAGTGTGCCCAATAGAGATAATTGCGTTGGCGCCTTTTTCAAAGGCCTGATCTTTGAGTGTTTTTATCATGAGGTCATAAATTTCTGTGGAAGAAATTTTGAATTCACTGACGTCGCCGTTGCCATCGAATTGAGTGGTTTGTTCACTTAGGTCCCCAAGCGAAACAAGGCGAGAAGTCGTGATGACTCCAATATGTTCGACAATTGTTGTTCCAGCTATTTGATGCTGCTTGGAAACAAGTAGGTCTTCAATAGAAAATTTATGTTGTGCTTTTTTATATTTCTTATCTTTGTTTTGAAAGATACTTCTCTTGGTTACTAGGCCTTTGTTCTCATTCTCGTAAGAGCGACTAGGGTGGATATCTTCTGATAGCCCAACTTGGATATCGACACAGTATTTTCTGAGCTTGGAGGCCAAGTAGATTGCACTATATTCTGAAATTTGGGCAATCAGGAGGTTCCCCAGCATCATTGATTGTTTGTAAATAGATTCATTGTCGCCAAGAAGGCCATGCTCATTGAGGATTGCTAGGATTGAATCGTGGACGTCTTCGCTTAACAGATCTTTTAAAAGAATTGAGAAAGCGGGATTTCCACCGACTTGCACGCTACCGTATGAGATATTTTTTGCAAATTCTTTAACATCTTTAAAATCTTCTCGTGGTGCTGAGTCTGAAGATGATGAGTATGAAGGTGTTTCTTCGTGAATAACTTGTACGGCCGCTGGGGAGTCTGTAAAACTGTCCTCATCTTGCACTGATTCATATGCGAGGTCTTGCTCTTCGTAGTCTTCCTCGTCCTCTGCAGAAAATTCATCGCCCGTATTATCTTCAAAGTCTTCTTCTGTATTGTCTTCGCTTAATTCAAAGCCGTCACTAAGCTCTTCTGTCTGTTCTTCAGGACTTTCTTCGTAGTCTGGGTAGGCGCTATCATCAAACTCGCTAGAGAATTCATTTTCTTCGGAGTCTGACTCTGAAGACATTTCAAATGAGTCTTCTGTATCATCTTCTGGCTCACCTAGCTCATCTAGCTCATTATTATCGTCGGAAGGAAACTCTGGGAACTCAGAATTTTGAAAAGACATTGTGGCATCTTCTACGTCTTCATCCGATTCACTTGGAATATCTGGGAATGCCAAATTTTCTTCATCTGAGTTATCAGTGAAATTATTATCTTCAGATTCATTACTGCTTAAATTAGGATTGAATTCTTGAAAATTATTGAAGTCCTCTGAGTCTTCATCGTCTTCAAGATCGTCGAGATTGGCAAGCGGAGCACCTATTGTCTCAATTGGTGGTGGTTCATCGTCAAAGAGAGAATCGGTCTCAGGATCCTCTTGGTGTAGAAATTCCGAGAGGTCTTCGATCCTTGTTAAATCTTCCTTGTTAGACTTTTTGCTCATATGCTTGCCATCCTTGGCGTTTAAATGTGAGGGGGCTAGTTAAGCCCCGTGACAATGTTTAAATTTCTTTCCTGATCCACATGGACAGTCGTCATTTCTTCCAACTTTTACTTGTCCTCTTTGAAGTGGAATCGCTCTTCTTGCTTCTGCTTCTGCTTGTTTTTCTTCAGCTTCTTGCATTGCTCTGTAAGCATCAAGTTGCTTTTGAAGCTCTTCTTCGTGCTTTCTTCTAAGCTCTGCAATTTCTTCTTCAGTATAAAGTCTTACTGAGAACATATTTCTTACAACACTCTTTTTAACTTCAACTCTGATTTCTTCAAATAGTCTGAAAGCTTCTCTCTTGTATTCAGTTAGAGGGTCTTTTTGAGCATATGCTTTAAGGTTGATACCTTCTTTCATATGGTCCATTGAAAGTAGGTGATCTTTCCAGTGCCCATCAAAAGTAGTGAGAAGAATTTCTCTTAGAGCAAGAGTAACTTGCTTTTCTTCATAAGCAGAAAGTTTCTTTTCAAGAATTTCGATTGCAGTATTTGCGAAATATTTATCGAGGTCACCTTCGTATTTTTGAGAGCACTCAAGGGCAGATATTTCGTAATCAGTGTTGAAAGTTGTTTTGAAACCATTTGCCATTTCATCCCATGGCCAGTTTTCAAGAGGTACTTTCTTTTCAGTTCTATATGTATCGATTAGGTGAGAAGCAACGTCTTCTGTCATTTCTTTAACAAATCCCATATTGTCCATGTCTGATAGAATATCTTTTCTGATTCTATAGATGACTCGTCTTTGCTCGTTCATTACGTTGTCAAATTCAAGAAGGTGCTTTCTAATTTCAAAGTTGTGAGTTTCAACTTTTTTCTGTGCTTTTGCGATGGCGTTAGAGATCATCTTGTGCTCGATTGGCTCATCTTCTTCCATTCCAAGAGTTCCCATAACTTTTGAAATTCTATCACTTCCAAAAATTCTCATAAGATCATCTTCGAGAGATAGGAAGAATTTTGAACGACCAGGGTCACCTTGACGACCTGAACGACCTCTTAGTTGGTTATCGATACGACGAGACTCGTGTCTTTCTGTTCCAAGAATAAATAGACCACCTAGGGCCTTGACCTCGTCATTGATTTTAATATCTGTACCACGACCGGCCATATTCGTTGCAATTGTGATTGCACCTTTTGTACCAGCATTCTTAATAATTTCGGCTTCTCTTCCGTGTTGCTTAGCATTTAGTACGTTGTGTGCAATACCTGCAGCTGTAAGCTCTTCAGATAAGTGCATTGAGCTGTCAATTGAAATGGTACCAACAAGAACAGGCTGACCTTTAGCGTGCAGTTCTTTGATAAGTTTCACGATTGCTCTGTGCTTCGCAGCTGTGTTTTTGTAGATAACATCTGCATCGTCAATTCTTGCAATCGGTAGGTTCGTTGGGATTACCACAACATCAAGGCTGTAGATCTTTTGAAATTCTTCTGCTTCAGTATCGGCAGTACCAGTCATCCCTGAAAGCGTTTCATACATTTTAAAGTAATTTTGAAATGTAATTGAAGCTAGAGTTTGGTTTTCACTTTTTAGTTCAACGCCTTCTTTTGCTTCGATTGCTTGGTGTAGACCATCAGACCAACGAGAACCAGTTTTTAATCGACCAGTGAACTCGTCAACGATAATTACTTCACCTTCTTTAATAACGTAATCAACGTCAAGTTTAAATAGGTTGTGAGCACGTAGCGCCTGGTTTAAGTGGTGAAGAAGTTCTGAATTTTGAATATCGTAGAGGTTATCTACTTTCATCATTTCTTGAACTTTTAAAATACCTTCTTCTGTAAAGATTGCAGATTTTGATTTTTCATCAATTGTGAAGTGCTTTTCTACTTGTAGTTTTGGGATCACTCCATTTGCTACGTGATATAGTTTAGAGTCACCTTCACTTGGTCCTGAGATTAGTAGGGGAGTTCTCGCTTCATCAATTAAAATCGAGTCAACCTCATCTACAATACAAAAATGGAAATCTCTTTGAACATAGTCATCAAGAGAGAATTTCATATTGTCTCTTAGATAATCGAATGCGAATTCGTTATTTGTTCCGTAAGTAATATCTGATTGGTAAGCGGCTTTTCTATCTTCGTCACTCATGTCTGAAACAATACAACCAACAGTCATTCCTAACCAGTTGTAGAGTACACCCATTTCTTCCGCATCACGACTTGCAAGGTAGTCGTTAACTGTTACAAGGTGAGCACCTTTCCCCTCAAGGGCCTTAAGGTACAGAGCAAGAGTCGCAGTTAGGGTTTTACCTTCCCCTGTCTTCATTTCTGCAATTTTACCTTCAAAAAGAACGATACCACCGATGATCTGTACATCGTAGTGTCTCATTCCCATTGCTCTTTTTGATGCTTCTCTTACTGTTGCGAAAGCTTCAGGAAGTATATCTCTGACTTTTGCACCATCTGCTAGCATTTTTTTTAGTTTTGGTGTTTGAGCTTTTAGTTCTTCATCGCTTAGTTTTTCCATCTCTGGTTCAAGAGAATTGATCTTTTGAACGAGTGGTTGCATTTTTTTGATATCCCTATCATGTTTTGTGCCAAATAAAGCCTTCATTGGGTTTAGCATATTTTCTCCTAATCTAATCTAAAATGTAGTAAAGAGGATCCACTGGCGTTCCGTTAACGCGAACTTCATAGTGAAGGTGAGGACCTGTTGAAAGACCTGTGTTTCCTGTCTTTCCAATTAAATCACCTCTTTTAACTCTTTGTCCTTTTTTGACAAGAAGCTGCGAGTTGTGAGCGTATAGTGTTTCTAGTCCATATCCATGGTCGATTTCGATATAGTAACCAAAACCAGGAGTCTTACTCGATGTTTTAACGATTCCATCTGCAGGGGCGAGAATATCTGTTCCAACAGGGGCTCCAACATCAAGTCCTTCGTGCATCTTCACTCTATCTGAGTAGTGACTGACACGTGGGCCGTAGTAAGACGTAATCCAACCATATGACGGCAGTAGCGTCGGCGTGGACTTTAAAAATGAATCTTTATCTAAGAGGTATTGATCAAGGCCGTTAATCCTATTTTCTAAGGCGCCAGCAATCTGTCTCATAATGGTAAAGCGATAATCGAAATAAGCAAAACTGATAGCGAGTTTAAAACTCTGCTTAATTAATTCGTTCCACTCTTTAGTATAACTATAACCAGTAAGAAGACCAAAGTTGGTCGCTATTTTACGTTCGTATAAATCTTTGATGTCTTGAAACTTTTCGACAGAGCTAACTTCTTCGACTGTTTTTTTTACCTCAGAAATAAGGTCATCCTCTTCCGTAGGAAGGGAGATTGAGTCCGGAGAACGTTCACTTGGTGATTTGCCGCCATGAGAGTGGTCGTGGTCGAGATCTTTGGCCTCAATACCAGGGTTAAACTTTAAAGGCTTCGTTTGGTTAACGTCTTTAAAGCCAGTAATGACCCTCAATTTCTTTTCAAATTGTTGAACTCTCTCAATATCATCAGTGAGAGTGTTGAGTTTCATATTGAAGAGCTGAATCTGTTCTTTGAGTTGTCTATTTTCGATCGAAAGGTGTCTGTTTTCGTAAACTTGTCTAAGAATCTTCACATAGTCGTAACTTAGGATACCGATTATCGCCACAACAACCAAGATGAAGAAAATAAAACTATTGAATATTATTCGTGGAACCCTAAAGGACTTAACACCTTTTTCCTTTTCGGGAATTACCATGATTGTGTAAAAACGACTCAAATCCGTGACCTCGTAAACAACTAATTATGAAAGCATTTTAGTTTTCTTATTAGGTGTTTGCAACTTGAAAAAGACAAAAATACTATTGCGCAGCAGCGATGATGACCGAGATATTGTCTTGACCACCATTTTCATTGGCCTGTCGCACTAGTCTTTGGACGCAGTCTCTTATTTTTGTGAAGCTCAGTTTTTTACCGATTAGGTCTTTTTTAATCATATAGATGATATCTTCATCTGATACTTTTCCGTGTAAACCGTCAGAACAGATAAGAAAGAAGTCGCCTTTTTTCAATTTATAATTGAAGACGTCAATTTTTACATTTTCTTCAAAGCCGACTGTGCGCGAAAGAATATTCTTATGAGGGTCTTCTAATGCTTGTTGTCTAGTATAAAGACCCATGTTCATTTTTTCTTGAACTAGTGAGTGATCTTTAGAGAGTTGAAAGATATTTTCACGACTAATCAAGTAGGCGCGAGAGTCTCCAACGTTACCAATAGTTACATTGTCGTCACCGAAAATCATCGCAACCACAGTTGTTCCCATTCCTCTTAAAGTTTCGTCATTGTCAGCAAATCTTTTAATGTTGTTATTAGCATATAAGATTGCATCTTTCATGTGCTTGTCGCGTGCATTTTTAAGATCTACTGATTTGAGATACTCTGACATATGTTTGATGGCCATTGTTGATGCGAGTTCTCCTCCAGAGTGTCCTCCCATTCCGTCTGCTACAATATAGACATGGTCCGAGTTATTTAGATAAATCGAGTCTTGATTTGTATCTCTTTTTCTTCCGATATCGCTAATCCCTGCAGCTATAAATTCCAAAATATTCTCCATCTGTGTATTTGAATATATTGGTTATATTTTCTAAAGGTGTGAAATTTTTGTCAAATTGGGGCAAAAAAAGTACCTGAACAAAATGGTGTCTTTTTGTCTCTATGTAATTTGTTAATTATATGCAATTTTTTTATGGTTTTACTTTGTTTATCCCCACAAGAGTGTATAATTAAATAGTATTAATGAACCACTCAAGGACGGGAGAGCTTCATGAGTAAATTAAATGTAAAAGAATTCGTAAGTGAGCATTATAAAGTACAAGATTTTGCTCATCTAAACTGGTCTGGCTCGTTTCAAGATTATGTTAATCTTGTTTCTGAGAATCCTAAAATTGCTAGAAATGCCTTTCAAAGAATCCACGATATGATTATGTCATACGGGACAAGTACGTATAACGAATACAAGAAAGAAATTACTCGTTATCACTTTTTTGATGATCCAAATAATAATGGAAAAGATGCTGTCTTTGGAATTGATGTTCATTTAATGAAACTTGTGAACTTCTTTAAAGCTGCGGCCCTTGGCTATGGAACAGAGAAAAGGGTTCTTTTACTTCACGGTCCAGTTGGTTCTGCAAAGTCATCTATTGCAAGAAATTTAAAGAAAGGCCTTGAGCATTATTCAAGAACTGACGATGGAGCTATATATACATTCGAATGGTATGATGCTGAAGAGAGCGACATTCTTGGCGGACAGAAAAACTTTCCATCACCAATGCATGAAGATCCATTAAAGCTTATTCCTGTTGAAATTAGAAAAACTTTCTTGGAACAAATTAATAAGGGCTTAAAGTCTGAAGACAAAGTAAAAATAAAAGGCGAAGTATGTCCGGCCGATAGATATATTCTTAACGAATATATGAAAAAATATAACGGTGATTTTAATAAAGTTGTTGAGAATCATGTACGTGTTAATCGTCTTATTCTAAGTGAGAAAGATAGATTAGGTATTGGTACATTCCAGCCAAAAGATGAGAAGAACCAAGACTCAACAGAGTTAACAGGAGATATCAACTACAGAAAGATTGCTCAATATGGTTCAGATTCTGATCCTAGAGCGTTTAACTTCGATGGTGAGTTTAATATTGCAAATAGAGGTATTATTGAATTTATCGAGATGTTAAAGTTAGATGTTGCTTTTCTTTATGACCTACTTGGTGCTTCACAGGAACAATCAATTAAGCCGAAAAAATTCGCGCAAACAGATATAGACCTTGTTATTCTTGGTCACACTAACGAGCCAGAATTTAGAAAGCTTCAAAATAATGAATTCATGGAAGCTTTAAGAGATAGAACTGTTAAAATCGATGTTCCATATATCACTAGGCTAGATAATGAAGTGAAAATTTATCAAAGAGATTTTAATAACGAAAAAATTCCACACGTTCACGTAGCTCCTCACACGCTTGAAATGGCTGCAATGTGGGCGGTACTGACTCGCCTTGAAGAGCCGAAGAAAGCTGATTTAACACTTCTTCAAAAAATGAAATTATATAACGGTAAAACATTGCTTGGTTATAATGAAGATAATGTTAAAGAACTTAGAAAAGAAGCGGTGAGAGAAGGACTTGAAGGAATTTCTCCACGTTATATTCAAGATAAGATTTCTAATGCTCTTGTTAAGCATGGTCACACTGGATCTTTAAATCCATTTATGATCTTTAATGAACTTGAGTCAGGTCTTAAGCATCACTCATTAATCAATTCTTCTGAGCAAGGTGAAAAGTTTAGAGAATTATTAGCAATCGTTAGAGAAGAGTATACTGACATTGTTAAAAATGATGTTCAAAAGGCAATTTCACTTGATGAAACAGCAATTGAAACTCTCTGTGCTAACTACATCGATAACGTTAAGGCTTATACTCAAAAAGAAAAAGTTAGAAATAAGTACACTGGCAAGCTAGAAGAATCAGATGAGAGATTTATGAGAAGTATCGAAGAGAAAATCGATATTGCAGAATCTCGTAAAGATGACTTTAGACGTGAAATCATGAACTATATTGGAGCGCTTGCAATTGAAGGTAAGCAATTTGATTATAAGATGAATGAAAGACTTCACCGTGCACTTGAATTAAAGCTTTTTGAGGATCAAAAAGATGCAATCAAACTTACAACAATTATTTCAAACGTTGTTGATAAGGAGACACAAGAGAAGATCGATATCATCAAGTCACGTCTAATCAAGAATTATGGTTACTGTGAGATATCTGCGACAGATGCTCTTAATTATGTTGCTAGTATTTTTGCAAAAGGAGATAGCGCTAAGTCTTAGGACTTTGCGCTCCCACTAAGCTTGGAGGCGTGAGTGGATCATCCAATTAAACGAGATCATGCAAGATTTCGTAAAATTATCAAAGGTAAAATCAGAGACAATCTGAAGAAATATGTTTCTCGCGGAGAAATGCCTATTCCTAAAGGGAATGGGCAATTTAAAGTTCCAATGCCATCAATTAACACGCCAAGATTTAAATTTGGTGACAAGAGCCAAGGTGGTTCAGGACAAGGTGATGGACAACCTGGAGATCCAGTTGATGGACAACCAGGAGAAGGACAACCGGGTCAAGGGCAAGAAGCTGGTCAAGATGAAGGAGCGAAGGAGCTTGAAGTTGAAATGTCTCTTGACGAGCTTGCAAGTATTCTTGGCGAAGAGTTAGCGCTACCTAAAATTGAGCCGAAAGGTAAAAAGAATATGCAGTCAACTGTCGATCGCTACACAAGTATCGGTACAGTTGGACCAGATGCTCTTAAGCACTATAAGCGTTCTTATAAAGAAGCGCTAAAGCGTCAAGTAGCAATGGGGACATATGATCCAAAGAATCCTGTCATTATTCCAATTAAAAGTGATATGAGATATCGCTCCTCTGATACTAAGATTGAATTTGAAAATTCCGCCGTTGTTATTTATATGATGGATGTTTCAGGTTCGATGGGTGATGAACAAAAAGAAATCGTTAGAACAGAATCTTTCTGGATCAATCTATGGCTAAAGTCGCAGTATAAAGATATTGAAATTCGCTATATCATTCACGACGCCACAGCGAAAGAAGTTGATGAAGAGACATTTTTTAGAACACGAGAAAGCGGTGGGACACTAATTTCATCTGCATTAAAAGTATGTCGTGAAATTATTCAAAATGACTACAACTCTGCTGAGTGGAATATTTATCCATTTCATTTTTCTGATGGTGATAACTGGTCAACTGAAGATACAAAGCTTTGTCTTGATATTTTAAAAGAAGACATTATTCCAAATTCTAATGTGTTTTGCTACGGACAAGTCGAGTCACGCTATGGTTCAGGGCAGTTTTATAAAGACCTCGCAGCTGTTTTTGGTGAAAACCATGAAGATGTTATCTTAAGTAAAATTAAGAGTAAGGAACACATCTTAGAATCGATCAAAGACTTTCTTGGAAAGGGAAAATAATATGATGGAGAGAACAAAACCACTAACTGGAGAACTTCTCGAATTACGCGATGAGATTTACGGTTACGCAACTGCGTATGGACTTGATTTCTATCCTGTTGTTTTCGAAGTTTGTAATTACGATACTGTTTGTATTTTGGCTGCAAATGGCGGTTTTCCGACAAGATATCCACATTGGCGCTTTGGAATGGAGTACGACCAACTCTCTAAAGGTAATACATACGGTTTTCAAAAAATTTATGAGCTTGTGATCAATACAGATCCTTGTTATGCATATCTATTAAGTAGTAATCGTTATGTTGATCAAAAGCTTGTTATGGCCCACGTTTATGGACACGCTGATTTCTTTAAGAATAATGCGTGGTTTGCTTCTACCAATAAGAAGATGATGGATGTGATGGCCAACCATGGAACAAAGATTAGACGTTACATGGAAAAGTATGGTCACGATAAGGTTGAGGCATTCATTGATATTGTTCTCTCTTTTGAGAATCTCCTTGATGTGAATGAATTATACCGCACGGCAGACTTTGCTGCTAAGACGGTTTTTGATGAAGATTTCGTGATGCCAGATGATCGCTCATCTGTTCTTAAGTCTTTTATGAATTCTAAAATTGGTGGAAAACCAAAAGAATTGGCGAAGCCTAAAGAAGATACTCCTCTGGATAAAATCGATGAAAAGGTAAAAGGAACTCGCGATATTATGAAGTTCCTGATGGACTATGCTCCAATTGAGGAATGGCAATCAGATATTCTTGGAATCCTTAGAGAAGAGGCATATTATTTTCTGCCACAACGAATGACGAAAATTATGAATGAAGGGTGGGCAAGTTACTGGCACTCTAAAATCCTAACTCAAAAAGCGCTTCGCTCTTCTGAGATCGTTGATTTTGCAGACATCCACTCTGGTGTTATGGCCATGAGTCAGAAGTCAATAAACCCATATAAAATCGGAATAGAACTCTTTAGAGATATCGAATACCGCTGGGATACGGGGAAATTTGGTAAGGACTATATGGAGTGCGATGACCTTCAGACGAAATCAAATTGGAACCGTGAAACAAATATGGGACGTGAGAAGATCTTTGAGGTACGTAAGTCTCACAATGATATTACTTTCATAGATGAATTCTTCACTGAAGAGTTCTGTGATCGCATGCAACTATTCACTTATAAGTTTAATCCACGTACAGGAAGAAATGAGATTGATTCTCGCGACTTTAAAGAAATTAAAGGGAAACTCCTACAGCAGCTTACAAATTTTGGTAATCCAATCATTGAGGTTGAATCTGCCAACTTTAAAAACAGAGGAGAACTTCTTTTAAAGCATGTTCATCAAGGAGTTGACCTCGATATTAACTTCGCAAAGGATACGATGAACAATCTATATAAGATTTGGAAACGTCCGGTTGTTATATCTACAATCATTGAAGAAAAGAGTGTTTTCTATATTCATGACGGAAAAGAGTTAAAAGAATTAAAAGAGTAAAACCATTGACCATGCCTTTAATTTGAGTCAAAATTATATTAAAATAACTCAGATTAAAGGCTTTATAAATGTCTCTCAAAAATATCATTTTTTGCATATGTTTATTTCTAAATTCATATGCATTTTCTCGCTCATCAATTGCAACTGTCGAAATTGTAAAAGGTAATGTTACAAAACTTATCCCTGGGGCTTTGATTGCTAATAAAGTTAAAACTGGAGACGAGCTTTATGAAGATACAAGTGTTGTAACGGGACCTAGAAGTTTTGTGAAAATCACTTTCATTGATGATTCTAAGATTTCAATTGGGCCACAATCTAAAGTTGTTATAAATCTTGTTCAAAAAGAAGCTGGAAGTGTGATTTCTCTTTTAAAGGGAAAGATTAGAACTTCTGTTATTCCAACAGAGGAAAAAGAAAAAAACAAATTCTATATCAAGACTCGTACAGCGGCCCTTGGCGTACGAGGAACAGAGTTTCAAACAATTTATAACCCAGAGAATAAAATCACAAACCTTCTAACTTTTAGAGGGGAAGTGGCCATGGTTAATATTGAGAAAGAAGCTCACTTGCAAGCTAGTGAAGTTGAGGCTGATTCAGTCTCTGTTGAAAGAGATGCTGATAATAAACTTCAATTGGAAAATAATCCTATTAAGTCTCAAGATGACAAGATTGCTAATCTTATCAATTTAAATGAGGCCTTAAAGGCTTCAGATGCGGTTGTTGTTAAAGGTGGACAATTCTCTGGAACAACTACTGAGCTCGATAAGGTCTCTCTTCCAGTTAAGATTAATCCAGTTCAACTTGGTATGTTGTATGCTAATGATACATTCACGAATAAGGATGCTAGAGACTCCAAAATTATTAAAAATGTTGGTGAGGTAGAAAAATTTGTTGCAGTAAAGCAGGAAGACCAGATCCCACCACCTGAAGGTTTTTATAACGAAAAGACTGGAGAGTATGCACCTAAGGCCGGAGGTCTAATTGATACTGAGACAGGTCTTTATATCCCGCCTGAAGCTGACGCAAAATTTGATGAAGATAGACAGATCTTCGTTCCAAATAAAGTGGGACGCCTTGAGGTTGATACTGGTGAGTATATCGCTCCACGAGGGATGAAGCTTGATGCAAGAAATGGATTTGTTATTCCGAATTCCCATAATCAAAAAATAGCAAGTCTTGTTCAACTGAAAGAATCGATGAATGATAGCATGGGTAAAGAGTTATTCATTGAAAAAGAAAAGAAAGCAGAAGATGTAAAAATTTATTCCCTAAGAGAAGAGTTTACGAAGGATCTTGTTCTGTTCTACGGGCATAGTTTCTCACGCGATCTTAAAGTCAGTGAGCGATCTGATTCATTTGATAATGAAGATCTCGCCCTTGATGGTTCAAAAGAAGTAGGGGTTGACTGGAGAATGGCCGGGAATGGTGATTATAGACCTAAAGTAGATTTCTCATTCACAAGAGCGGACTATAAAGGAGCACGAGATTATAAGGGAACAAGCTCTTCTCTTTATTCTTTTGGTTTTGGTGTTGATAAATATATTACATCAAGGTTCTTTATTGGTGCGGAGGTTAATATTCACCAGCAGATTTTCGCTCTTACAAACACAGACAAAGACCTTGCTCGTGTAACTCTCACTACTTTTATGCTAACTGGTGACTATGTTTTTGCTAAATGGAAGAAAGCATTCTTCAATCTTCATACAGGGATTGGTACAAACTTTTATAAGAAAGATGATCTTGTAAGAGTTAAAAATGGTCTTGCCTTCGAACTCGGTCTTGATTTTGGATACTGGATTAATCAGAAAAATCAACTAAAGATTGGACTACTAATTAATGGTGAAGATGCTGACATTGCAGGATCTGGATTCTTTGCCAATAACTCTTCTCACGAAAATGGATTAAGATTCGTTTTCGGCCATGTCTTCTAGATAAGGGTCCTCAACGATATCAAGCTCAATAATGTCTTTTTGCTTGATAAAGATGGACTCTTGGATTTTTGGATATAATTTTTTCTGAGTAAGATCTTCAAGAAAAGTTGTCACCTTGAAATCTTTCTTTTTAAAATCTTTGATATCTTTATGGTAATCCTTCCAGATCTGTGACTGAAAATGCAACCAGCAGTTAACTCCATCATAACGGATACAAGCTGTATCTGAAGTTTGCACCCAGCGATTATCCATTTCATTGAAGTAGATATAGCTCTCAAGCAATAGGCCTTCAAATGGCATTTTCTTATTATAATCGTAGTAGAGCCTCTCTATTTCAAAGGAAGCTCGTTGAAACTTCTTCTCTTGAACAAGAAATGATGTCGTCAATAATCTTTTTTCACGTTCATAGAGGGCCACTGGAATTACTTTTGATAATGCTAATCTTCCGTTCTTGTAATTCCCTGTGATCCAGCTGTTAGCAGTTAACAAGAGATTTGCATTGATACTATATGGCCTACGATTCAATGATGATAGAATATGAGCATATGAAGTTTTATAGTCATTGTCTCTTGAACTTAATAGCGCTTTTAAGTAAGCAGCGTTTGAGTTATTGATATCCTCAATGAAGTCCTTTGCTTGTGCCTTGTCATCAATTCGATACAAGTTGTAGGCAATTAAAGTCCTTAGAATATCGTTTTGAAATGCTTTTTCTGGAAGCATATCTATCGTATCAACTACAAACTTTTCATTGCCAAGAAGTAGTCCAAATTTTAGCCAAGATCTTAGATGGTCATCTTTGTTATAAATACCAAGTCTACGAACAATATTCGTGTAGTATTTAAAGTCTTTCACTTGCTGGGACTTAAAATTTTCAACATAATCAAGCCAAACATAGTCATTCAGTGAGTACTCAAAGTTAAGAGCTTTACATCGAAAGAAATCGCCTTTTAATTCATCAGTATATTGGCCATAAAGACTAGAAGCAATTTTAAGTAGACAAATTTTTTGAAAATTGGCCGTGTCTGAAAATCTTGGATCTTTTAATAGCTTTGATGTTTCTTGAAAATTTCCAGTTGAGAAGTAAGCTATTGCTAGATATCTTTTTGCTAGAAGAGTTAGCTTGTTCTTTTGATTCTTTTCTACTATTTGCGAAAGAAGTTTGATTGCACCATTCGCATCTCCACCTAGTAGGGCGATCTTGGAGACCTGAAGGTCTTTAATAAAATCATTTTTCTTTTCTATCTCCAATGTTTGCATTAATTCTTGAATCTCAACGTCGTTATAGATCGACCAATCAAGGTTAAGCTCATTGAGTACTTTTGCGTACAAATTGAATGAAAATACTATGAGTATTATTAACTTCTTCATATTAAACATTTCGGGTTAAATTCCGATAACTTAAATGAATCACAGGATAGGTAATGGAATACTTGACTAAAATGTTCATTGTAATGGCTCTGGCATATTCATCGCTTGCGATGAGCACGGACAGTAATATGGCAGTTAACAACTCATTTATTTTTGAGTTGATTAATTCTCACCATCTTGAAGTCGTATCAAAGTCGAAAAAACAATGGCTCAATCAAATGGCCCATTACCGTATCTTCTATGTGGAAGGTGAGAATCTAAAAAACTCTTGTGAGACGATGCCAAAAGTATACTATGCTAATAGTTTTGAGCAAAATAGTGTCGAAACATCTATCGTCGCAACTTTGCAGAAGATCATTTTTGATCACACCATTCCGGCCATCGAAAAGTATTCAAGAGCACTGGATTTGAATGAAAACGAATATTTTAATATGGTTGAAAATCTTATCAGAAGAAGTTGTTCTTCGAATCTTTCAGTTATTAGTCATCGCCGAATAAAAAAGAAATTTATAGATTTTCGCAAGAATAATTCTTATGTCCTTCCATCTTTAGAGGGGAATCCGCTCTACACTCCTAAGGTTGTTTTAAAACAATCTCGTGAGGAGAAAATTGCCAAAGAGCTTTATTATACAGTAGGTCTTTTCGAGATGGCATGTTCTTGGGGACAAAGAGTTGAGGCCCTTCGTGGACTGATGCCTTTAATTCAAAATCCTTCCATTGCTGCTTTTATCATTCGTCAAATGTCAGGATTAAAAATAGCTGATGATGCAAATTTTAATTCTCGTTTCCTTACAGAGAGTCAAGATACGACGAGAGTTCATTGTGATGGTCTAATTTGTCGTGAAAAAAGTAGCGCTAAGTTTAAAGAGGATTTTGTGAAATCAATTGGTCATCAAAGTATTCTTTCTGATTTAAAATCAAATTACTGTCATTCTATTTCAAAAATAAAAAAAGATGATGAATTTGAGGTTGATCAAAAAATTACCAAAATAATTCAAAAATATAGTGGTTTTGAGGGAAGCCGTATGCTTGGGCAATTCATTGCACTACTTACAAAAATTCCAGACTTTAATGTTTGGACAGATGATGCAAAACTACTTGATGAGTATATGAAATTTGGCCTAGACCACTTCTGGGATGGGTGGGCGATGAGAACAGTTAAACATCTTGAAAATAATCTGATGTATGAAGAACCATTAGAACTTGAAGTAGTTGATCACAATTTATTCCTTGATCCTGAAGATTTTAAACCTCGCATAGAGCTCGATTTAAATAGTGGAGAGTTTGATAAGTCTGTTGCAATGAAAGGGAAGATCACGTTTAATTTTGATATTAATATACTCGATCTTGATCTTGCTTGGATTTATCATGGCTATCGCGAAATAAATCATGAGGATAAAGAGGCGCTTGAAAAATTAGACAACTTAATAAAGCAATACGTTATTAAGGACTTCAAGCTTATTAAAAAAGAATTTGAGTCATATATCATTGATGGGGATCTCGTTGATCTCCTCGTTAATGAAATTAAGGACCAAATTCTTTTCTTTAGAAATATGAATCTTAAAATGGAGCGAAAGCTTGTTTCTATCCCCGTAAATGTGAACGTGAGCCCATTTGCCCTTATCTATTTGAAAAATAAGCGAGTTATGGATGAGGCAAATCAAAAAGAAATTGCTCGCGATGAGCAGTTTGAGGCCGCAAAGAGAATTGATTCTATGGCCTTAGAGCCGAATAAATGATAAATAAGAGACATGAATAAAAAGGATAAGGCACCAAAAGTCGAAGTTTTGCCATCATTAGATATTGATCTCAAAAAATCAGGCACTAGTGATAGAAAAGCTGATATCGACTACGAAAACATTATCTCTGAGCTTCATGATGAAGTTGAGGGTGAAGAGCCTGATCTTGTTGATCTTGATGAGGATATGATTCTTCCTGTGCTCAGTGAAAAACTTCCTGCTATTACAGATGTTTCAACTAATAAACTCAACCAATACCTCAAAGAGATTTCACGTTATAAACTTCTATCTCGTGATCAAGAGCTCGCACTCGCTAAAGCGCTAAAAGAAACAGGCGATATTGAAATCGCTAAGAAACTAGTTCTTTCAAACCTTAGGCTCGTTGTTAAGATTGCAATGGAATACAAGTATACATTTAATAATGTGATGGACCTCATCCAAGAAGGGAATGTTGGTCTAATGAAGGCCGTCTCTCTCTATGACCCAGATAAAGGGGCTAAGCTTAGCTACTATGCGAGTTGGTGGATTCGTTCTTATATTTTGAAGTTTATCCTTGATAACTTCCGACTTGTAAAAATTGGAACCACAAACGAACAGAAGAAACTTTTTTATAACCTGATGAGAGAGAAACAAAAATTATTGAACCAAGGGATTGATCCAGACCACAAAGTCCTAGCCGAAAACCTTGATGTTTCCGAAAAGGCAGTGGCCTTGATGGATATGAGACTTGGCGAAGGCGGGGGAGAGATATCTCTTGATCGCCCAGTTGGTGATGAGGCCAAACAAAGTATTGGAGACTTTGTCTCGTCAGGAGAGGACTTTACTGAGGATATTTCATTCCAGCAAAGCTTGAAATTATTGCAAGATAACTTAGACGATTTTGTTAAGGGGCTCAAAGAAAGAGATCGTGAAATCTTCCAAAAACGATTATTGTCCGAAGCACCTGCGTCATTACAAGCAATTGCGGACGATTACGGGGTTTCAAGAGAGAGAATTCGTCAAATTGAGTCTCGTCTTATTGATAACTTAAAGCTTTACATGTCAGATATTATTAGATAATATGCATCATTAAAAATCGCCCCATTCTCGGTTTGAAAAATAACTTTCATACTTGGTTTAGGGTTTGTTAGGAGTATATATGATTTCAAAATTAGAAACAGAAACACTAGTAAAAGAATTTGGAGCAGCTTTTGGTTCAGGTGAAAAAGATGCTGGTTGTACAGCTGTACAAGTTGCAGTTCTTACAACAAGAATCAACAACCTAAAAGAGCACTTTGCAGCTCACAAGCATGACTATTCTGGAAACAGAGGTCTATTAAAGATGATTGGTAAGAGACGTCGTCTTTTAAAGTATCTTGCAACATCTGATGATGCAAAATACAAAGCAGTTATTTCAAAACTTGGTTTAAGAAAGTAATAAAAAAGGGGAACCCAAGGGTTCCCTTTTTTGTTTTTAAGCAGTAAAATTTAACTAAGATTATTTGACCTTTAGTTGTAGAAATTTAAGGGATATTTGAATAGGGGTGGAAGCTCACATTGAAATATTCTTTGGATTTCCTCTAAACAAAAATAATCACAACATTTAATTTATATCTTAAGACCCACGAAGGGTCTTTCATCGGAGTGCATTTATGCTAAACAGCAAAAAACAATTTACGTACAATTACGGCGGAAAAGAAGTAACAATCGAAACAGGAAGACTTGCAAAGCAAGCTGATGGTTCGGTACTTGTTTCATGTGAAGGAACTCAAGTTCTTGTTACAGTATGTTCTGCAACTGAACTAAAAGACGGACAAGATTTCTTTCCACTTTTAGTTGAGTACACTGAAAAATTCTACTCAGCAGGTAAATTCCTGGGTGGATTTATGAAAAGAGAAGGCCGCCCAACAGTTGGTGAGACTCTAAACGCGAGACTAATCGATAGACCACTTAGACCAATGTTCCCAGAAGGATATATGTTTGACACAGTAGTTTCTTGTACTGTTATTTCTTATTCTGAAAATGGTGACCCTGAGGTTCTAGCTGGTATTGGTGCTTCTGCAGCACTTACTATTTCTGATATCCCATTCTATGGACCAATTGCTTCATGTAAAGTTGGTAGAATTGGTGGCAAACTAGTTCTTAACCCAAGCCACTCTCAATGGGCAGAGTCTGATCTTGAAATCGCTGTTTCAGCATCTGAAGATGCGATTCTTATGGTTGAAGGTGAAGCGAAAATTGTTCCAGAAAGTGAAGTTCTTGAAGCTATTTTCTTTGGACATGACGAAATTAAAGGTTTCGTAAAATTCCTTAAAGAAGTTCAAGCTGAAGTTGGTGTTGCTAAGAGAGAATATATCCCAGCAACTCCAAATAAAAAACTAATGGAAACAATCACTGAGCGTTTCTCAAGTAAAGCAAGAGTATGTCTTGCGATTGATGATAAAATGAAGAGACAAAAAGCAGTTAAGCTTCTTGAAAAAGATGTTGCTGCTGATATGTCAGCAAGTTTCGCTGATTATCAATTAGAAGAAGGATCAAGCTTTTCAAAATATGCTAACAAAGGTGTTGATGAGCTTCTTTATAACCTTCTTAGATCTGACCTACTTGATCACGAGAAGAGAATTGCTGGTCGTAAGCTAAATGAAGTTAGAGAAATTGAAACTGAAGTAGATATTCTTGCTACTCCACACGGATCTTCTTTGTTTACTCGTGGTGAAACTCAGGTAATGGCTACTGTTACTCTTGGAGGTTCATCAGGTGAGCAAATGGCAGATAGAATTCTTGGTACATCTTATGACAAGTTCTACCTACATTATAACTTCCCTCCTTACTCAGTTGGTGAAGCTCGTGGTGTTAGAGGTGTTGGACGTCGTGAAATGGGTCACGGTAACCTTGCTGAAAGAGCGCTTAAGGCTGTTTTCCCACACGGAGAATTCCCATATACAGCAAGAGTTGTGTGTGAGGTTCTAGAGTCTAATGGTTCAAGTTCGATGGGTTCAGTTTGTTCAGGTTCGATGGCCCTTATGGATGCTGGTGTTCCTATTACTGCTCCAGTTGCAGGTATTGCAATGGGACTTGTAAGTGATGGTGACAGATACAAAATCTTAACAGACATTCTTGGAGATGAAGATCACCTTGGTGATATGGACTTTAAAGTTGCAGGTACATCTGAAGGGATTACAGCAATTCAAATGGATATTAAGATCACTGGTCTTACTCGTGAGATTATTGAAAACGCTATTAAACAAGCACAGGAAGGAAGACTTCATATTCTTGAGCAAATGGCGAAGACAATTTCTACAAGAAGAATGAATTATAAAAAAGGTGTTCCTATCATGAAGTCAATGATGATTGCACAAGATAAAATCGGTGCACTTATTGGACCTGGTGGAAAGAACATTAAGAAGATTCAAGAGCTATTTGCCATTACAATTGAAATTGATGATACAGGTCTAACTAAATTTGTTGGTGCAGATTCTGAGATCGTTGATTCTGCAATGGAACTTGTAAAACTTCAGTTAACTGGACCAGAAGTTGGTGCGACATATACAGCTACAGTAGCTTCTATCAAGGACTACGGTGCATTTGTTGATATTGCTGAAGGTGTTTCAGGTCTTGTTCACGTATCTGAACTTGCTGATGAAAGAGTTAAAGACGCAAACGATTACGTAAACGTTGATGACAAAATCAAAGTTAAGGTTCTTGAGATCGACAGAATGGGAAGAGTTAAGCTTTCTGCTAAGGCCGTTGAACCTCTAAAGAGAAAAGATGGACAAGCACCAGCTCCTAAAGCTGAGAAGACAGAAGAATAATTTCCTATGACTTCGAAAGTTAAATTAAATATAGTTAAACTGCCTAATTATGATGAGGCCCTAGCACTCCCTAGTTACGAAACAACTGGGGCCGCTGGAGCTGATCTAAGGGCAAGTATTGGTCCAGGAGAGTCACTTGTGATTCATCCTGGTCAAAGACTTTTAGTTCCAACTGGTCTGGCCTTCGAAATCCCTCATGGATATGAAGTACAAATTAGACCTCGTTCGGGAATGTCTCTCAAAACAGATATTCTTGTGGTTAATTCCCCTGGTACAATTGATTGTGACTACAGAGGGGAAGTAAAGATCATACTTGGGAATTTTGGCTCAAGTGATTATACTATTAACCATGGTGATCGTATCGCACAAATGGTTATTGCTCCTGTTTTACAGGCTGACTTCCAAGTTGTTGATAGTTTAAGCGACACTGAAAGAGGCTCAGGTGGATTTGGCTCAACTGGGACAAACTAAGAGGATGTAAAATGGATCTAAATGTTAATTACAATATTGCAAAGTCGGCAACAGAAGCGTATGACCTAGCAAA
Source organism: Bacteriovorax sp. Seq25_V (assembly GCF_000447795.1). Taxonomy (NCBI): domain Bacteria; kingdom Pseudomonadati; phylum Bdellovibrionota; class Bacteriovoracia; order Bacteriovoracales; family Bacteriovoracaceae; genus Bacteriovorax; species Bacteriovorax sp. Seq25_V. The sequence continues at coordinate 21,705 of NZ_AUNI01000013.1, forward strand.
AGAACAAATCACTCCTGATTATGTAGCAAAATTTAACGTTCCTTGTGACATTGATTACTCACCTGGATCAACTACAATTTCTGCTAAAGGGAAGGGATTTACTTTAACTCTAGTTTTTGAAGAAGATCGTTGTGCTGTAAAGCTAGAGCTTTCATTTCTTTTAAGACCGGTTAGAGGAAAAGTTCTAGATACAATTGAAAATAAATTAAAAAAGACGGTGTAAAAATGGCAAAGGTAAAGTTACTGCCAAGTGGAGAGACTCTCTACGTTGATAATTCAAAGTCACTACTTGAACATTTAAAAGATAGTGGAATCTACGTGAAATCTAGTTGTGGTGGTCACGCAAGCTGTACTGACTGTGTTGTAAAAGTAGTTGAAGGCGCAGACAATATGAATACGCCAACTTTTGATGAGATGAAGCTTCTAGGAAATGTTTTTCATATTACAAAAGAACGTCTTTCTTGTCAGTGTCTTATTGCTGATGATGTGACAATTGATATCTCGGCTCACGATAAAGGTTCTGATGAAGAACGTCGTGATAACAAGAGCAAGAAAATTACTTCTAAATTCAAAGTACGAAAGAAAGAAGAATACGATAAAATCATTACAGAACGTAAAGAAAATAGCATTAAGAAGCAAGAAGGTAAGGATACTTGGCAAAGACACTGGGAAAAAGAAGGTGTTAAATTTGACAAGAAGCTCGGTGGAAATCGTAGACCTAAAGGTCTTAAGGATCTTGATCTTGCTGAAGAAAAAAAGAAATCAAAAAAAGATAGAGAATAAATAAAAAAAGACCTCGATGAGGTCTTTTTTAGTATTTAGCGAGTAGTTCTTTCATTTTTACAAGATCGGCCTTGCGTGAGTGACGATCAAGGAAAAGTTCCTTCCCATTACTTGTGGTCATGAATAACTGGAAGTAACCCTTATTTTCAAAACCTCTAAGCTCGGCACTTCCCTGCATTTTTGCAACGTTTGGAGAGTCCATGAAGTGCTTTACTTCAAATGCATCCTGAGATTTTAATGTATGTTTTCTTGAGAAAAGTGGGATCCAAAATACCTTATGTGTAACAATAAGACTTGTACCAGATTTCTTAATAACTTTCTCATAGAAGAAAAAGCATAGCATGACGAGAGGGATGAGGGTCATCGTTAGGGTCGCTCCGATAACGATTGCCTGGTTGATTGAGTCTCCTGTCTCATAGAGCTTGAACATTGGTCCTTTAACAGCAAGGGCCATTGCGAAGACCACTGTCAAAATAGCTGCTAGATAACCCCAAAATATAAGAGGAAGTCCATAACTTTTTAAAGAGATTTCATTGTTTTTTAAATCGATTCTATCTGTTTCGTCTTCGGAAACAGGAAATTGTATCATTAGTCCCATGGCGAGATATTATGATTTTTGGGGCTTTTTGGCAATATTTATGCTGGGAGTGTGATTGAAAACTCCGCAAAGTCCCCAATTTTTCCATCTACGCTGATTTTCCCACCGTGTAGGCCAGTGATGATATCATAGCTTAGAGAAAGGCCTAGACCAGTTCCTTCACCTGTTGGTTTAGTCGTGAAAAATGGTGTAAATACTTTTTCGATAGTTTCTTTATCAAGTCCCATCCCATTATCATGAACGACGATATTGATGTTACTTCCATCTTTTCTTGTCGTGATATTTAGCTCGGGAATGTATGACTTATCATTAAATTTTTCACTCTTTTTAAGCATTGAATAAAATGAATTAGAGAATAGATTTAAAAATACACGAGCGATATCAGCAGAAATTACTTCTATTTCACCAATTTTATCATCAAAATTTTTAATAATATTGATATGAAAACCTTTGTACTTTGCTCTCATCGCGTGAAAGGCAAAGTTTAAGTTTTCATCGAGTATGTTATGAATATCTGCTTTCTCTTTGATATTATTTTCATTTCCTGCTCGTGAGTGGGCAAGCATACTTTTAACAATTTGTTCCGCGCGTTTTCCGTGACTGGAAATTTCACTTACCATTTTTTCGATGTCATTGATGTCATCAATAATTTCTGATTTTGCTGTTTCTGATGCTTCCATGTCGTTAACCTTAGTTAAGACGTCTTTTAAACTTTCATCTGAAACTTGTGCAAAGTTAATGACGAAATTTAAAGGGTTATTAATTTCATGAGCAATACCACTCGTTAAATTTCCAAGTGATGCTAGTTTTTCCTGCGCGATCATGTGATCTTGCATTTTATTAATCTCATCGATTTTTTGTTCAAGAATCGAATTCTTGTCATTCAGCTGCTTTGTTCTTTTTAGAACGAGATCTTCAAGATGAGACTTATAATCTTTTAATTGTGATTCTGCATCGTCTCGATTCTTAATATAATTCTTGAGATTGAGCCTCATGCGATTCAAGGAAATGATAAGATCGAAAATTTCATTATTTTCATCAATAGCTGACTTGTTAATGACAAGCTCTTGGTCGATATTTTTATGGGTCAAATCTTCGGCATACTTTGAGATAAGAATAATTTTCTTGGCAATTGTCACGTAGATAATAAAGAGAATTATAAACGAGACGAGGAATGTTTTTATTGTTTGGGTGACTAGAACGATAAATATTTTGTCGAGAATTCTATCGTAGAGGTAGTCTAGATTTGCAGAAACTACGACATATCCAATTGTACTTTGATTTTTCTTTCCATAGCTTAGGTCAAAGCGGTGCTCAATCTTTCTTGTAAATTGGTTATTACCCTTTTCCATGAAAATGGCATCACCATTATTCTTTGATTCAACGACTTTGATATACTCAATGTCACGAAGTTTTAATATACCTGTTAAGAGAACATCGATCTGGTCGTTGTCTAGATGCCAAAGCGAGTTTGCAAGAGACGATGAATAACTCGACTCGACCTGGATAATTGTCTTTTGAATTGAGTTATAATCACCTTTATAATCTATATAAACTTGTACCAATGTACTGATAAAAGTAAAAAAGCTACTAGTTATTAAAATATATTTTAATAACATAAAAGATAATCTGGATTTAAACCACTCTTTTACCATATTATTCCTGTAAACTGATTTCGCTTATAGTATCGGTTATTTTCTAATTCCCTTAAAGCTTTTTATTTCCAAATATCTGTTTTTAGGGAATTTGTATTGATGTGCTATTAATTGATGTACTTTCTCGAGATTTAGAATATTAAGGGTAAGGGGCATTGAATCGTATATAGCCCCTTTGCTCTTTGCGACTTCGATGCCACAAAGTTGGGGGCATAGAAATAAAAAAGGCTCCTTGTGGAGCCTTTTTTTATACTGCTCCTGTGCTTCTTACTAGAATTTTGCAAAAAACAGGGGAGCATAGATAAAAAAAATGCCCCATTAAGGGGCATTGTTTTTATCTATTTAATAGCTTCGCGGATGCGAGAAGATAACCAGTCCATTAGCCATACGATGATAGCGATAACGATAACTAACATCCCGACTTCGTTCCACTTTGCAAGACCTTGGTACTGCATAAGCATAGTACCAATACCCCCACCACCAACTAGACCGATAACTGTCGCCATACGAACGTTGATATCCCATCTATAGATTGTGAAAGAAAGGTAAGGAAGAACGATTTGAGGTACAACACCAAACCAAATAACTTGGATTGGGTGAGCTCCTGTTGCCATCATTGCTTCGATTGGACCGTTAGAAACGTTCTCAATTTGCTCAGAGTAAAGCTTAGAAAGCGATGATACCGAGTGAAGACATAAAGCAAGCATACCAGCGAATGGCCCGATACCAACCCATACCGAGAAGATAATCGCCCATACTAGTGGCTCAATTGATCTTGAAACGTTAAGAATAAATCTTACAGATGTGTAGATCGCCATAGTTGTACGTGATCCGCTCATAAGATTTCGAGCTGCAAAGAAAGCAAGAATAAATGCCATTGGAAGAGCAACTACAGTTGCAATAAATGCCATATAAATTGTTTCAATAGCTGCAAATGTTGCATCTTCAATAATTCCCCAGTTCGGATTAATTAGAGCAGTAAAGATTCTCTTTGCTCCATGAAGTCCACTTTCTGAAAGGAATTCAGTAACTGAAACTTGTGAAATTCTAATTCCAGCTACAAACGTTAAGAATACAACGAATAGTAGTAGGAAAGTGAAGTTTTCACGCATGATTGGTTTACTTTCATCTCTTTTCATTAGACCTGTAATAGCTCTACCAAGTGAGGCTGATGTAAAGTATAGGACTAGCGCTATAAGAGCACCTACAAGTAGGGCCGTTTGAGGCTGAGTCCAGTCAAATTTTGGGTATCTTAAGCCTAAGATAACTTTTTCATAAATTACTTTCCAAGATACAAGGACAGTATATGCCCAAAGTAATGTATCGATTGCGTAGGCAATAAAATGCTTTTTCGCTAGTGTGCCAGAGAATTCCTTTGGCGCGTTTAAATTTGAAGCTTCTGATGATGCACTCATATCTATTCCTTTAAGAATTAATTAATTGTCACTTCAACGGCATCTTCACCGTAGATTGTTTTAAACCAGTTTTCATCGATGTCTAAAGGATTACCTTCATAAATCAACTGTCCACCTTTAAGAGCAACTACTCTCGAAGCATATTGTCTTACAAGAGATAAGAAGTGTAGGTTACAAATAATCGTTACACCTAGTTCTTCATTAACCTTCTTAAGGTACTGCATAACTGAGTGAGAAGTTGCAGGATCGAGAGAAGCTACTGGCTCATCAGCAAGTAGAACTTTTGGATCTTGCATTAGTGCTCTAGCAATCGCAACACGTTGTTGTTGACCACCTGAAAGGTTGTCAGCTCTCGCGTTCTCTTTTCCTTCAAGACCAACGATTTTGATATATTCTTGGGCTTTCTTCTTGTCCTCTTCTGAGTAGATTCCAAGGATTGACTTAAGAACGCCTGTTCTTGAAAGCGTTCCTGAAAGAACGTTAGTCATAACAGTCTTTCTAGGAATTAGATTGAAGTGCTGAAAGATCATTCCAATTCTGGCCCTAGCGTTTCTCATCGCTTTACCTTTTAGTTTTGTAATGTCTTGTCCTTCAAATAGAATTTCACCATCTGTCACATCGTGAAGACGGTTTAGGCATCTTAGCATTGTTGATTTTCCAGAACCAGAAAGTCCAATAATTACTAAGAACTCACCTTTTTTTACGTTAAAGCTAACGTTGTTTAGAGCGCGGCATCCGTTAGGGTAGACCTTGTTTACTTTTTTAATATCAAGTATCATTTTTTGTCTCGCTTATCTTATTTCTTTAGTTGTTCTTCAATATTAATATTAATTGCTTTAATAACATCTCTTAAGTTGTTGTAGTCAGCATCTGTAGTATCATTAACAGCTTCAACACTGTAGATATTTCTGAAGATTTGCTTCCCTTCTGGTGATGCGATGTACTTCTTTACAGCAGTAATAAACTTTTCAGTAACTTCTGCAGGTAGATCTTTTCTAAATACGAATGGATCGTTTGGAATTTTATCTGTAATCGTAACGATCTTTACCTTGTCTTCAACGTCTGGGAACTGAGTTTTAACTCTTGATCTTGCGTCTCTGATTTGACCATCTTCTGAAGGAGCAGAGTAGTAAGTTGCTCCAGCATCTACTTGTTTTTGGTAAACCATAGTTACAACGTTATCGTGCTTAATTGCAAATGTTTGGTTTCCAAGTTCTACACCTGCATCTTTAACGATTTTAAGTGGGAACATATAACCAGAAGTTGATGATGGATCAGTAAATGCAAACTTCTTTCCAGCAAGGTCTTTTATTGATTTGATATCAGAATCAACGTGAGCAATAATTTGTCCTTGGTAATAGTCGTGACCATATCTAACAGTTCTAAGTAGAGCTTTAGCTCCATACTTATCATTTGCCATTAGGTAACCGAAAGAGTTCATTACTGCGATATCTGCTCTTGATGAGCCAAATGCTTCAACTACAGAAATGTAGTTTGTTGGAATACCACTTTTAAAAAAGTAACCTGTTTCACTTTCAAGAAACTTAATGAAGTCTGTTGAGTTAGATGCGATTGTATCGGCGTCAACTGATGGTGTGAAATAAAGCTTAATTGGGTTGTTCTCAGTTCCTAGTTTGTCTTGTTTTTGGCAAGCCGAAAATAATAATGCTGCTAAAACAGGAACGATTAAGCGAATACCTTTCATTCGTTTCTCCTTACGTCAATTCAAGTATTTATGATTTCTTTTCTGGCCCATTATTATCATGAATGACACGATTCTTTTAGAATTTAATGAATTCTTTAATCAGTTTTTTTAAAATGCGTGTAATTTTAATACTTTATCTACTTGTCTTGTGCTGTGCATTTATGTGAAAAAAATGGAGACGCGGTGTATAATTCCTTTATGGCGTTAAATATAAAAAATCTATTTCCATTGCCTCACCCGAAGCAGACAAAAAAAGGTGGGAAAATAACCTTGGCTTTTGGTGAAGAGGAGCAGGGCCTAGATAATGCTACCGAAGATCGTCACCGGTCTAAAAAGCGTTATAAGTTCACGAAAATTAACAATTTAACCAAAATTAATATCATTAATTGAGTTGAGCTTCCGATAAAGAAACAATAATTTTCAGGAGATATTTTGAAGATCGTAAGAAAGGTTCTTATTTTATCGATTAATACTGATTGGGCCAATGAATTGGCCGAGCTATTGAAAGAGAGCCCAAAGATAGAAGTAGTCTGTGCGACTTCAAGAACTGCTGCAACTAAGCTTATCACTGACTCTCATTTTGAAGCTGTTATTATCGAAGAGAGCTTCAAGGAAAAGAATATTGATTATTTTTTCCGTGTTGTCGTAACTCAAAAAGTAAAACCAGATAATGTTTTTTTGTGCTTTAGTGACTTTTTAAGTTATAGACGAATAGAATTACCTGATAGTTTGGATGGGATCAAAATTAAGATCCACAGTCTTCCAATGCCGAAAGTGATCCTAAAGGATCTTCTCTATAACGAGCTCTTTCCTATGGGGCTTTCTAATCTCTCGATCGATAGAGAGTTTAATCAAGTACTCGTGCGTGCGTCCCATCGTGTTCTTGAAAGTTTAAGTATAACCGATATCAAGACCTCTAAGCCTGTTCTTCTTTCGAAAATGGAGAAGTTTGATATTGCTATTCGTGGAAAAGTGATCATTAAGACGGAGTTCTTTTCAGGAGCTTTGTTGATTTCGTTTCCACTGGAAAGTTACAAGTCTCTCTACAAATCAGTTGTTGGAGTTGAAATCGAAGAACTTTCTGCCGATAACACTGACTTCGCTGGGGAAGTCGCTAATATGATTTATGGTCAAGCTAAAAAAGAATTAGATGAAAATGGTGTAAAGCTTAATATGGCCATTCCGGTGCTTGATGTATCTAAAGAGTTGTTATCAAAAAAACCAATTTACGTTATTCCCGTTGATAGTTCTGTTGGCAGAATCTATATCAAAATAGCCCCTGATTACTTTTAGGGGCTAGACAAAAATCACATCTAAAATATCGAGATGAAGAAAAGTTAAATGTCTTAATGGGATATGATTTAACTTACTCATTATTAATTCTTTTTCAAAACGAAGCCTTAATTGCTCATTTGTTGGTATATGACTAATAAGTTGTTTTGAGTTTGTAAGTTTTGAAAGCCTAAGGTCTAAAATTGCTGACATATCTTTAAAGTAAGGCGTGAGTCTTGAATGAATTTCGAGATTTTCTTCCATTAGCTGTGAAAGTGCAAATTGTCCTGGTTCATGAATGTATTGAGCAACGATGAAAAAGAAGGTAACAAGATCGTGCTCTTCCTGACCTTCTGTAAATTCTAGTGCCATCTGTAGTTCGTGATAACCGTTAACTTCGTCATTTGTATCAAAGCTAAATTGTGCTTTGATGAGATGGAGGTATAAGTCTTTCGCTCGTTGATTTGTTTCTTTTTTAGAAAGTAGATCAGTTCTTTGACGATCCCATAAGTCTGACAGGTTTACGATATTTCCGGTATAAACTTTTGGGGCCTCTCCTGCAATATAAGAGGTTGTCATAGCACTTGGATTAAATATAACTGCAGCCATAGTTGAAGGGGTAATTGAAGAGAGACTTGATAAACTTTTCTCGGTTGGTGTAGTAAAACTTTTAAGGATCTCTGCATCTTTTTTATTGAAAGTTTTCTTTTCAAGCTTCTTACAATTTTTTCTTCTGACTGAATTGTAATTACTCATTCCAAAGGGCAAGAAGTCTTCTTGATTGGCGTCTGTATTTACAAGCTCATTACAAATGTACAAGAATTTTTTGTCATGAATATTGTATAAGTTGTAATGCCTTTCGTTACCATCAATATCTATTTCAAGGATATTTCCTTCCTTGTCCATAATATTAAGATTCCAGCAAGTAATAGTTTGTGAGCGCTCTAACAGTTCAAGTGCTTCTTTTACGCTACTGCAGTTTGAGACAACTTGATGGGCCAGGAAGAAGATCGGTGTTCCATGCTGGTTGAAGGTATTTGAAAATTTTTGATGAATAGCTACAGTTAGACCACTACTATTCATACTAGTTAGTCCAGAGAATGGTAGTCCAACACTAGAGTAGTTAAAAGTTTTAAGGCGATTTTTAAAGTTTGTTGTAACGATTCGTTCATGTTTATCGTAAGTATTTTTTAGTGGAAAATCTAAGATTCTAGCATGTACCGGTTCACCCTTTTCATTGAGAGTGAAAAGACTTGAGCATCCAAAATTAATCGGGGAGATATACTTCGTCCACGAACCTAGAAAAGAACAAAACTCTGGTATAAGTAGTGCACCAAAAATGTCGGTCTTTAATACATTTGCACCTTGTGCGTATGCGCCTAAGAGTTTATCAAACTCATTATTTTTATACAGTACTTGATCAATTATCTTTGAAAACGACTGATGGATAAGCTTATTCACTGGGGCCCAGGGTGTGGAGATAAGTGATCTAATCATTTGGATGGAGTATTTTGCACTCTCTCCATCTTTTAGGCCTAGTTGGTAAAACGCTTCTTCCTCTTCGCCGAAGAGGTTAATGAGCGGTAATAAGTCGCAGTTTTTGGAGATTTTAGTCATGTCTAGTATTTTAAATTCAATTATCTACCCAAGCAATCAAACAATTATTGCCATCATGGTAGCTCTTGCAGGACTTAGAGTTTTTATTGAGATGACACCTCTTAACCCTTCTTCATGGCCTATTTCTGCTCGTTGGGCAAAACGTGTGGGGCAAGAGCACGTAGAAAAATTTCACCGCACTGGTCTTATTATTTGTATTGGTCAAATTTTTCTCTGGGCACCACAACTACTTTTTAGTTAAGGTTAGTAGAGTTCTAGTGATTGAGCACCAAAACTAAACTGTTCAGGAATATTTAGAGTCGTCTCTTCTGCTTTTTTTCTTATATAGATTTTAATTTCAGGGTCGACCTGAGTTCTTTTGATCATATCTTTTAGCTGGTAAATTTTATTGAGCAGAAGACTATTCTGTTTATTGCTAAGTTTAAAAGCTTCGTAATTTTTTAATCGGTTCCAAATTTCTCTCGCCTCAAGTCTTCCTTTGAGAAGTTCATAGAATGTGAGATAGATAAGTGGATCAGATTCGAAGTTATCTCCCATCAGAACTATCTCTTTTGGGATTCCTGTCATGTAAATAATGTCTAGCAGATGCCCTAGTTTATAGATTCCCTGAACCTTTAAGTCTTTTGGAGTAAGATCCCCTTCGATGATTGAAAAAATCTTACGGTAATCTTTTAAGAATATTCCCGCCGAGTAGATATTGTTTGCATACAACCAATCCCTCATCGCTGTTTCATAAAAGTGAGGAGAGGCCGAAAGGATAAAGGGGTGATATCCCTGATCAATATATTCTTTTATTATCTTTACCGACTTATCAATTGTCGGGAACTTTTCAATCGGGCTTGTTAGGGACTTGTAAACTTCTTCTGGTGTCGAATACTTTGTATCAACGAGTGTTTTGTCAAAGTCACAAATCACAAGTTTCTTGTCTTCGCCAATTTTAAGAGGAATATATGTTCCAAGAAGAATATCGAGGCCTGGGTACTTGGCAACTTCGTAAACTTCAATCACGTGAACCTTTTCAAGCTCATCTATATTTTTCATTTTGATATTAAAACATCCAAAAGAATCAGATTCAAATTCTCTATTAAAAAGAAATTCGTGTTTCTCGTCGCGTGCAACAATTTTAATCTTGAAGGCATAGGCCTTTAGAAGTTTGTAGGCCTGAATTGGAAAACTTGGGGAAAATTTCTCAAGAGTTGTCGTCTTGGAAAAAATATTTTCCTTCATAGTTAAAGAAGCTCTTATGGCGAGTTCTTCTTTTGTTTTAATTGCGAGAAAGTTAACTAAATGAGCTCTTTTCATTGTGTATATTCTCACGCATAATATCTTTGGTGACAAATAAAAAAATGGAAAATGTTAATGAAGAATATGTATATTGAATTTTTTGGTTTTCTCCCTCTGTACATTGCGCTTGGGATTAAAATTGTGACTGCTCTTATCCTTGGTGGACTGGTTGGACTTGACCGTGAGCAGAAAATGAAGTCTGCCGGGATTAAAACAAATATGCTGATCTGTCTGGGGGCAACTGTTTATACTGCGTTATCAATTCTATCAATTGATCAGGGGATCGGTGCTGCTGATCCAAATCGTGTTGCGGCTCAGATCGTATCAGGGATCGGTTTTCTTGGCGCTGGTGCGATTATTCATGGTCGAGGTGGGGTTGTTGGACTGACAACTGCTGCGACTATCTGGGTTGTTGCGGCCATCGGTGTGACAATTGGTTACGGCTATCCGATAGCAGCAGGTCTTATTACAATTACAATTTTGATAGTTCTAAGAATGGTTACCCCACTTTATAAGCTTTTTGAATCAGAAAAGCACTTTAGACGCTTCCATGTTGAGGTTCTATCTCAAGGTCGTGTAAAAGGTATGGTTAAGGAGATCGTCTATAATAGAGTAGATCAAATTGATGAGATTTATGAAGAAATGATGGATGTGGATAATGATATCCGTTTACTTCATGTATACTTAAAAGTTCATCCAAGAAGAATTCCACAAATTCAAAAGTCTATTAGCTCACTCATAAAAGTTGATAAAGTAAAAATCCATGAAGCTGAGAGAACAATTGATCATAATAATGAGGAGAGTGACGAGTAGTTACACTCCTACAATTTTGCGATTTGAAAGCTTAATATACCATCTTGGTAGTTTGATTTAACTGTTCTTGGGTCCATAATTTCTGCGACTTTGAAATTTTTTGATAGAACCTCTGTTCGGCGAGTATCAAATTTCTCATCACCCGCTTGGGTTTCTTCCTGAAATTTTCTAGTAAGTACAATATTGAGATTTCTCTCCTGAGCAGTAAGGTTAACTTGTTCTTTTTCAAATTCAGGAACAGGGAGGGTTACCAGGTAGTGTTTTCCTTGGTCGACAATTGTTGGTTCTAGTTTTGTTATATGATAGAAGTCATCTTGCGCCTTGTTGGCTACAAGATCCTTAGCTTGGGCATATGAACCAACTAGTTTTTTGATATCAGTATCAAATTTAGTTTTAAGACGATTTAGAATCTCTGTATGGTCTTGCTCAAGAGTTCTATATTTCTGTTCAAAAGACAGCCTTTTTTGCTTTAAAACTTCATTGTGATGATCAACTTCACTTTTTGTAATATGTTTTTCTGAAGCAATTCTTTGGTTTCGATCAATAGAATTTTTTCTTTGAAGCTCATCAATTGTTTGATTATGATTTCTTTGTATTTCTTCAAGCTGCGTATCATGTTGTGAACTTACTACTTTAACTTGATTATCGTGTGCTCGATTTATTGTGATGAATTTTGAATCAAGATCACGAGATAGTTCATCGGCCCTGATTTTAGTGTCAAATAATACGTCTTGGACTCCAAGCTCACTATTTTTTTGAATATCTTTTATCGTGCGATTTGATTTATCAACAATATCACGATTGATAAGTTGGTTTCGAGTATTAACATCTATAATACTTTGCTCATGTTGATTTGTAAGGTCTTCATAGCGTTCAAAGTAATCACTCTTAAGTGCCTGTTCTTGGTCCACGAATTTTTGGGTGTTGACTTTATGTTGGGCCTGAATTTTTTCGAGTCGTTCTTGCTTGGAAAGAAGTGAGTTTTCAATATCAACTTTATTAAGTTCAACCTGATTATAAAGGGCAAGATCGCCTTCTTTTTTTACGTTTTCGAGTTTTTTGTCATAGAGGACATCAATCTTTTCAATTTCATTTTCTTTCTTTGCAATAATATTGCGTTGGGCTTCAGTAAGCTTATTGAGGTATTCTCGATTTTGCTGATCAAGAGTTGTCTTCAATTAAGCTCCTTCGTTGTTGATTCTAGCATTAGTTTTGCTACTGGATCATCGCAAATGTCACTGGCAGAAGTATTTCCTTTGCAGGTCCAAGTCTTTAGCAAATTGATTCTTAGAGCGTTCATACCACCGTGGTAAGTAACATAAGTTTTTGGATCAAGTGTACTTGTCACTGTAAAGCTTGATGGAGTTCTCGTTTGTAGGCGAGGTGATACAATATACTGATAAACCCTGTATTCAGCGAATGCTGGTATAGAGATTAAAGAGAATAGTGCGATCTTACTGAAGATGTGGATTTGCATCAAGGATCTTTCCTTCAATTAGTTCTAGTAGCGCCTTTGCTACGATTACTCTGTCTAAATCTGTAAAGCTTGAGAATAAAACCTTTTGCTTCTCAAGGTTGTTATATCCTGAAATTTTTTTTAGGAGGCTTTTTGCCTTTAGGCGGTCAGACTTAGTCATTTTTACGGTTTGGAATCCATCTGTGTAGATGTCATTTTCAAAAAGCGGAAAATATCCATTTGATCCAAAATCAATGAGCCTTTTTATCGAGTCGTACCTTTTTAAAAAACCTAGTTCAATCAATTTGCTTCCTCCTGTTACACATAAATATCTTAATCTATTCTTAATGTAGAACTACAGGAGGAAGATTCTACCTTCACTGAAATATTAGTATGTTAGGCTATTTGTAAGTAATTTTTATAATCTTTGATAGAAATGTTCGTGTTTTATTTGATCTTAGGTGTTTTTTTTGTGTAAAATTAAGCGGATTAATGTTTCCTATTAGCAAGGATGGTATATGAAAACATTATTTTTATCGCTAATTCTATCACTCAATTCATATGCATTAGTTGACTATTCTGATCCGTCAGAGTCAGCAGCACCTGTCGTAAAAAGAAGTGCTCCTGTGGCCGCAAAGGCAGTCAATAGATCAAGTGCAAGACAATCTGCCCCAAGCCGTGGTTTTGATCGCTATCTTGAGCTTTCAACTTCATTTGCAAGCTTGGATTACGCTAATGACCAACGAGCAGGTAAGGTTGATGAACTATTAGTCAAGGGCAAGATCGAGACCGATTACAATATCTTTTTGAAGTTTGAGCAGCCTTTTTATTCAGGGAAATATCAAGATGACCAAAAGTCAGTGTCAAATGAAAGAGGAAATGCCTCGTTAATCCTTGGTATTAACTGGTTTGAATACGGTAGCACAAGTGATGCTATTACCATTGATCTTCATGGTGGCGCTATACTTGGTGGAAGTGGCGAATTTACGTCAAAGAGAACTGACAAAGTTGTGGGTGTAGAAACATCTAAAAGGTTTTATAACTTTGCCTTAAGTCTTGGGTATGAATTAACTCTTACTGGGGATTCATCTGATGACAAAGAACAAGACATTGGTAATATCGGTACAATGAAAGCACAACTTGGTTGGCTTGTAAGTAATGATATTAGCTTTGTATTAACTGGGGCAACTGTAACAGTGAATAAATCAAATAATGATTCAAAAGCAAATGGCTTAGCTAAGGAGCTGAAGTTTGCATATGTTCGTCCTGAAGTTATTTTAGGGCTTGGTGGCGGAGTGGACTTAACTCTTGCTGGATTATTTAGAACAAGAAGAGTAAGTAGTGAAGATATTTCTTCACAGCTTAAGCTATGGAACGCTCCTGGACTATATGGAAATTCAATTAGTGCCGGTTTAAGCTTTTCAATTTAACAAAGGCCATTAATTGCTAGTTAATGATAATTTCTATTTTTGTAAAAACTGTAAAATGATTAAAGATAGTCTTGATGATCTTCTTTTTGTTGAAGAGGGATCATCAAATTGCTTTTGTAGTGAAGACTGTATTGAAAAGTTTTATGGGCCAATTATTGCACATTATTCAAATAAGATAAATAAGCTAAGAAAAGATCTTAATCTACTTGAGGAAGATGCCCTAAAACTTCTTGAAGACTCTTCTAATATTGAAAAAATGCTCTCAAAGCCAGATGAGATCTGGCGAGTAGAAAATCAATTGAAGGAAGAGATTTATACATATATTAAGAAAATTACAAAAGGTGATAAAACTACTTATTTAGCGGCCCTTTGTTTTGTTTTTAATAAGTCACCATCTTTTATTTTAGGACTAACTGCGACGAGTAATGAGTTTTTCTTGCAACAATTCCAAATTGGTGAGCAAGTTGAATCAATTGATGAGTATTACGGAAAGCAGTTTGCTGATGAGTATCAAATTGATCCAGAGCTTTTAGAGCAAATTGAATTTAAGAAATCTCAATACCTAGCTAATCATCTCGAATTGAGATCGGAAGTTGATATCCCTTTTGAAAACTTTGAGCTATACGTCGATTACATCGGCCAGACACTTGATGCACCTGATGAGTCATACTCTGCTCAAGATGAATTCTCTGAAACATTTTCGACATTTATCAAAGCTTTCGCTCGAGATGGAATCTCATTTTTCTATATTGTTGTTTGTATGCAGATCACTTCAGAGGAGGGGGCGCAGGTAATTGTTCCAGTGTTCTCGTTCCCAACAATCGACGGTAAGCTCTGTGATGAATACCGTCGTGGTGAGCAGTTAACTGGTAATTTAAAAAATTAGAATTTTTTGAAAACGTATTCGCCTTTTGATTTGAAGGCGTCACAGTATCTTGAGTCGCCATAGAGATCAAGATTAACTGAACAAATAAAGAAAGCATCGTAAGAGATTTGGTCTCTATAGAATGGAGAGTCAAAAAAGTATGATGCTTCTTTCATTACCATTACACTATTAATTTGAAAATTTTGGTACTTTCCGTAATCTCTATTCTTAACAAGAGGGAATCTATACAGTTTTAAATTAGATTCGATGAACTGACATCTTGCTTCTCCAAGAAAGATTGATCTATCTGATGTTGTATACGTTGGTATAACGCAAAGTCTAGTGCTAGGAAGAGGCGTTTTAAGCTGAACATAAACCTCTGATTGGTCTGTCGTACTTTGACAGATGGTATGTGCACCTAAGTGAGTATTGCTTGAAGTTGCAAACCCTGACTCACCATCTAGAGACCAACTACATTTTTGTAGTGCTGCTGGAATCGTAGAGCCTGATGATCCTGTTGTTGTGCCTGAACCATCATCCACCTCAATGGCCGAACCATTTGAGCCCGATGATGAAGATCCATTACTACTCGATGAAGAAGAGCTTTTCTCGTTGTCTCCGTATAGCGCACGTTTGTCACGTGGGGCTACACATGAAACTAAACTCAGTGTGATTAATAATATAGAAAACTTATTCATTCAGTTACTCCATAAAAAGACTTCCAATAGTCTTATCGTAAAATTTTAAAAAAAATTAAGAAATATATGTAGTATTTTATCTAAGTAACCGAAAAGATGATTGTGAAGGCAATATTTTTACTGTTGATTTTAATCTGTCCACTATTATTGGGTGTTTCTCTTTTATTAGAGTCGCCTTATCGCTTTTATGAAACTGTGAGAAAGGAAGGACTTAGTGATGGTCTCGTAAATATTTCGAAACCTAATCCAAGGTTATTTGGTACACAATTTCTTAAGACGTTTGATGCTATGAAGTTAGATTCCGAATCCCTTTGGAAGATGATTGATTACGATAATTATAGTATTCCATTACCATTTGGACATCCAAGTTTTTATATTGCACCGAGGCCATTTCTGGAAGGTAACAGAATCATTCCTGCATTTAGTTATAGTGAATCAGATGGAGATGAGCTTGTTAGATTTAGACCTCTTCAAATTGAAAAGGTCGATCTTTCTCTTCCTCCTGATAAGCTTTTTAGGCTACCTCTTGTTAGGAAATATATTCATAGGAAGAAGGCCATAAATATTTGGCACGATATTTACAACAAGAATTTAAAAGTTGAGGAAACTTCAGTACTAAATCCATTTAAGTCCTATGAGCTTTGGAGTAAAGTTAGTCCTATTGAAATTGCTTATAATATCTATCTTTATAAAATGAGAGAGAAATTGATTCTTAATGATGCACTAAAAATCTACTTTATTGGAACAAGGCATATTCTTTCTGAAGTTGGGGCAATTGATGAACAACGAAGTCGATATATCGGTCAATATTTTCACAGTGGTAGGCTTTACACTTATGAGTTACTTGTTAAAAATAATTTCGCAATGGCCAATATGATCATGACTCGTTTTATACGTGACTTCAAAGTAAGTGAATCAAATGCTAAAGAGGATTCACAGCGTCTCTACGCAGCCTATCGTGCAATTCCTTATAATCAGCGTGCTTCATATGATGCTTTAAATTACCTTTATAGTGCCTGGACCCATGAAAAGGAGAATCAGGCTTTTATTCGTGAGATAATTCAATTTTTTGAAAAGAATAAAGATTTTCAAAATATCCTAACTCCGATGTATTCTTTTGCCCGTAAGAAATGGGGAACAACTTTTTCTAATAAAGATAAGTTGCTTGATGAAGCGGCAGAAGTTCGTCTTCAAAGAGGAATCGAGCAAGAAAAAAGGAAAGAGGAAATGGAACTTGGAAATTTTGAGACTGAAGATATTGAAAACTTATCTAAGGAAGAAAAAATTAAATACCTCCTCAAAAAAGGGAAGAGGTACAAGCAAAACAATTCTGGTTCAATTATTGAAAACTAGATTTTATAAGAGATACCAAACTCAATCTTAGCTCCTCCCATTGAAGAGAAAGTATATTCGTTAAGATCGTCATCTTGAATGGCATCCATGTTTGTTATTTTATTGCTAAATAGAGAAGCTGAGGCATTGAATCCAAAAGTTGAAAAAGGGAATAGTCTAGCCCTAACTCCAAGATCTGTCCCATACATCACACTCTTGGAGATTTGACCATCGATCATTGTAATCTTCGCACCACCAGAAAATTGTAGTCCTGCAAAGCCTTCGATTGAAATCAATTTTGTTTGAATCAGGCGGTACTGATATTCTCCTCCGATAAGTGGAGCTTCAAATTTTGCTATATCCGTAGATGTATTCATGTAGCCTAGCCAGATTGAGAAACCATAACTTTTTAGGCTTGTTCGATGTTCTAGGGAAAGTCTGAAAGTAGAGAGGTTCTTTTTTTCTGACTCAGATTCAAGAGAGCTATTAAACTCTTCCCATTGTGTCCCAGTTCCGCTTACTCCAAGTGATAAAGTCAGAAAGTTATTTTCTTTTAACTTGTCTTCATCAGTTAGAAATAACATGTCGACATCATGATCCTTTATTTCTGGTGCAGCTGATATCTCACTGCCGTTTGACTCAAAAGTAATATCTTTTATTTGGACATAGGCAATTCTTCCGGCCACCAAAATAGGAGTAATTGTATTTGTTTTTAAATTATTATCTCCTACAGTAATTTTACGTCCTGCCCGAATATAACCGATAGGAATATCAAGGTTTTCATCTGCATAGACGATTGTCTTGATATTGGTTGTATATGCCATACGAGTAGCTAAAATTTGAAAGTGGCAAAATACCAGAATTAGAGTTAAAATTATTTTCATATTATTATTATACTTTGATCTAAAAACATTGCAAGAGAGTCAAATAAATTAAGGTGAAATTATGAAGTTTCCAGGAAAGAGAAAATCTAAACATTATTTTCCAGTTGAAGAGCTTGGTAGAGTTCCCTTTGAGAATAATTTGATGTCTGAAAAGAGTGTCTATATTACAGGGATTGATCAACTCTTAGTAGATATCGAGATCGACGTAACGGATGATATCTTGGAAAAATATAATGTTACTAAGGGACAGTCACAGGTTTTAAGTGATGAGATTGTTGAGAGTATTTATCGGGAATGTAAGGATAAGAATCTTATTCTTGGAGAGTTTGCTGGAGGTGCTGTTGGTAACACTCTTCATAACTATTCGACGCTTTCTGATGATCGATCAGTTGCTCTTGGAACAATCTGTGAAAATATAAAAGTTGGTGATTACGCTTTTAAATATATTTGTACGACGAGTTCAAAAGTTGATTTCAATCACCTACAACCAGTTAAAGGGGCAATGGCCAGAGCAATGTGCTTTGTTACTCCAGACAAAGAGAGAACATTTGCTATTGGAAAGGGGATTATGAATGAACTTGATGAATCATATATTCCTGAAGATGTTATCAGGAACTCAGCTTCACTTTTAGTAACAGCATTTCTACTTAGAGATGAGAAGTCTCCACTTTTTAAAGCAACAATGAAGGCCGTAAAAGTCGCAAATGAGGCCAATGTTCCAGTTGTTTTTGCTCTTGGAACAAGTTTTTTGATTGAAGAGAAGAGAGATTTCTTTCTCGATTTTATTTCTAAGCATGTTAACGTTGTTGCAACAAATCTTGATGAGGCCAAGGCACTTTCACATCATGATGACCCTTTACTGGCAGGGGAGTTTATTTTAAACCTCGCAGATCTTGTTTTGCTTACGGTAGGTGCTCGTGGACTCTATGTATGTGCTTGGGTTGATGAGAAGAATGCGCGTGAAACTAAAGACCATCTCCACTCAAAGTCACTTGTCGATTACAATGCTTTTGAATACTCAAGAGCTCAATTGAAAAGTGATTGTGAAAAGCCAATCAAAATATATACTCACATCAATCCTTTTATGGGTGGACCAGTAAGGATTGAAAATACGAATGGTGCTGGAGATGCTGCATTATCTGCTCTTCTTCATGATATTTCGGCCAACAACTATCACCGTCAGTGTGTGCCGAACTCACCAAAGCATAATGCAAACTATTTAACTTATTCTTCTATTCATCAGATTAGTAAGTATGCGAATAGAGTCAGCTACGAAGTTTTAAAGCAGAGGTCGCCTCGTCTTGCACATGGTCTTCCAATGAAAGAAGAATCTCTTGATGAGAGTTATTGGGAATTGTAAGACTGGTTATTCTTCGTCTTCGTAAGGGATAACAAGAGTAAAACTAGTATGACCATTTACAGGTTCATAGTAGAGGTCTGCTTTATTCTTGATTGCTAAGTCTTTGCAAAGACCAAGCCCAATTCCTGTTCCAGTTTCTTTTGGTTTTGTGGTAAAAAATGGTAGAAATATTTTTTCTAGGTCTTCGTCTTTTATTCCTGGTCCTGAGTCGGTCACTTTTACATGAATAAGTTTGTCTTCTTTTTGTACTTCGACTCTAATCCATCGATCTTCACTATCGCTGATTGCTTCAATAGAATTATTGATAAGATTGATAAGAATTTGAATGATTTGACCTTCGATGCAATTAATCACTGTGTTTCTAATTGACTCAAGATTCTTTACACGAAAATCAATTTTAGCAGAGATGATTTTTGATCTTAATAAGACATCAAGTTCTTCAAGAATTTTGCTAATCTTCGTTTTTTGAAGGTTATCGTTGTAGTCATCACGAGCAAGATTTTTTAGACCATCGATGATATTAAAAATTCGATCAGTCATATTATCGATTTTTTGAATGAACGATTTCTTTTTTTCTTCGGGAAATTCATCATGATGAATTAGTAAATCAGTAGTTCCCTTGATGATAGATAATGGATTTTTTATTTCGTGAATAATTCCAGTTGAAAGAGCTGCAATTGTTTTTAGTTTATCATTGTGCCAAAGTTTGGATTCTAGTAGCTTGGTTTGAGTGATGTCAAAACCAATGATAATGGCCTCTTGCGAGTTTTTATACTTTTGAGCGACAATAAGAAAGACCTTATGTTTTCCATTGATTGTCTCATTAATTTCGATTTGGCTATAGTCACCATGGTGAAGGAAGAATTCTTTAATAAAAGTTGTGAATTGACTTTCGTCTTCTTGAATAAAGCCAACTCTTTGGTTTTCTATGCTTTTTTTCTGAATTCCAATTAGGTCTTCAAGCGCATTGTTGATAGCGATATATCTTAGGTCGCTATTGATCCAACTAATTGTGCATGGAAGATGATTAATAAGATAATCCTTCTGCTTTAGTTCTTCCTGAAGAGCGCTATTTTTCTCTTCGAGTTCCTTAATCAATTCTTTTAGTTCTTCAATATTTTCCATACGACCACCACATGGATAATTGTAGTCGTTATTTTAGAAAATTCAATGTTAATTGTTTAAACTAGTAATTCGCTCTGGATTATCTCTCAACGCACGTCCCATAACAAGATAGTCAGCCCCTCGTTGAAATGCCTCCTCAGGCGTAGATACGCGCTTTTGGTCATTTACTTGATCTTGTTGAAATCTGATCCCAGGACAGATTGTTAAGATTTTGTCATCTTTTGAAATGTATTTAAGTTCTTGAGTAGAGCAAACAATTCCGTCTAGATGAGATAAGGTCGCTTGTTTGAATAGATTTTTGAAGGTCAGCTCGAGGTTTTGATTGTAGATACTTTGGCACTCTCTTTCGTCCATTGATGTAAGAACGCTAACTCCAATCAATTTAGTACTTGGGAGATATTCATCACAAGCTTTTCTGGCGGCCTGAAGCATTGTTGTTGAGCCGCTGAGATGAATAGTTAAAAAATCAATTTCAAGGGGAGATAGAGATTTGATCGCACTGGCCACTGTGTTAGGAATATCATGTAATTTAAGATCGAGAAATATTTTTAAATTATATCTACTCTTTAATTCGGTAATAAGTGTTGGCCCATATCTATAAAATAATTCCATTCCTATTTTAATAAGCGAGAGATTCTTTGCGTGTAGGTCTAAGAAACTTAAGACCTCTTCTTTAGACATATTATCTAGAGCAAGAAAAATTCTATTCATATTTTTTGTTCCCATCAAAATGATTCGCGGTAATTTCTTGTAAAGCAAGAGGAGAAGAATCTTTAATATTTCCATGGATCATTGACTCACAAACGGCCTTTATATTTTCAAGCCGTGTAAAGCAAGGAACTCCATAAGAGATTGCAATATTTCTAATTATTTCTCCATGATTTTTTGATTTTCCTTGATTCATTGGAGTATTAAATACAGCTACTAGATGATCGTCTTTTATCGCATCAATCATGGCCACGCCCTTCACATGTTCATCAAATTTCTCAACAAGCTCACAACTGAGACCAAGTTGTTTAATGGCATGGTAAGTACCTTTAGTCGCCATAAACTGCATTCCTAATTCATGAAGGGGAGAGAGTAGAGATAAAATTTCATTCTTTGAGTCATTAGACAGTGATAGAAGTATTTTTCCTGGTCGATCAAGGTTTGGATAATTTCCGAGATATGACTTCATTAGTGCGGTCTCAAGCTTTTTGTCTATTCCGAGAGTCTCGCCTGTTGATCGCATTTTAGGCCCAAGAATAATATTGTCTTTTACAAATCGATCAAAAGGAAATGTTGATTGCTTTACAATAAACGCATCAAGTTCAAACCGTGTAATATTTGGAATTTCTTTTCCTAGAAGCGCATCAGTTGCAAGCCCTGGTAGGTCAATGTCATAGGCCTTACTTAGAAATGGTAAGGTTCTTGATCCCCTAGGATTTGCTTCGATACAGTAAATTCGATTTTCTTTAAGTGCAAACTGAAAGTTGACTGGGCCAACGATATTGAGGCGACTGGCCAGAGTAATCGATAGCCTTTGCATTTTATCGAGATTCTCTTGTGAGATAATAACAGGAGGGGAAATCATTCCTGAATCTCCCGAGTGTACGCCGGCGTGTTCAATATGTTCACAAACAGTAAAGACGGTATGACCCTTAGTATCTCTTATTAGGTCAACATCATATTCTATTGCGTTTTCGATATAGTTTTCGACTTGAAATACTATTGAAGATCCTGAGGCATCATTGTCAAAAATTCCATCCAATTGTGCTAAGTCATTATGACCATTGATGATGAACATACTTTCTCCACCAATTACATAGTTTGGTCTGATGATTACTGGATAGCCAATTTCTGCAATAATATTGAGAAGCTCTTTATGACCCCTGGCCTGTTTTGATACTGTATGATCAAGCTCTGTCTCCCTTGTTACCATATCAAAACTCTTACGATCTTCTACCAAGTCCAGAGTTTGAAGGTTGGGTCCAAGAAATTTTAATTCATGATATTTTTTTCTAAAATTTGCTTCAAGGTTTTCTCGAATATTAATTCCTGTTTGACCACTAAATGACGAAATAATGTGATTAGGCCTTTCAAAGTGAAGGATGTCAAAGAGGTCCTCTGAGTAAAGAGGAGTAAGGTAAAGTCTATCACTACTGTCATAGTCGGTACTTACTGTTTCTGGGTTTGAATTTAGCATGATACTCTTGATACCGTGCTCGCCGAGTTTTAGGCACCCTTTAACACAAGAGTAATCAAATTCAATTCCTTGGCCAATTCGATTTGGTCCTGAGCCAAATATTGCTGTACTCTTAAACTCATTTGATAATGGCGTTGGTTCGTTCTGTACCGAGTATGTCGAATAATAGTATGGAGTTCCCGCACTAAATTCTCCTGAACAAGTATCTACCGCCTTGTAGACTGGGAAGATAGAGTTTTTAAATCTAAGGTCAAGAATATCTTCTTGTTTTTGGTCTGTTAAATGGGCGAGGTATTTGTCTGAGAACCCATACTTTTTAAAGTTTAAAAGCTGTCCAGGGTTTTGGATTAGTGTTGGATCGTTTTCTAGTTTTCTTTGTAGGATAACGAACTGTTCAAGTTGCTCTATAAACCATTTTGTAATTTTGGTTTTTTGATAAATATCCTCACTAGTCACTCCAAAGCGAAGGGCCTCTAGACATGTCAATACGGATAGTTCTCTTGGACGTGAAAGTCTATCCATTACGTATTCTTCACTTGCAATAAATGGAGTAGTTTTTAATTGATTGAGTTTTGGTATTTCTAGACCTTGTTCTGTTGAACGCAGGGCCTTCATTAAGGCTTCGGTGAAATTTCCTCCAAGAGCAAGTACTTCGCCAACACTTCTCATCTGAGGACCAAGATCTTGTGATGAGGAAGGGAATTTGTTGAATGGAAAAATCGGAATTTTAACCGCGACATAATCAAGTGTCGGCTCAAAACTAACGGGAGAAACTTTTGTAATGTCATTTAGAATTTCAAAGAGAGTTAATCCAACAGCAAGTCCAGCAGAAATTTTTGCGATTGGATACCCCGTCGCTTTAGATGCTAATGCAGAAGATCTTGATACCCTAGGATTCATTTCAATAACTACAATATCGTCTTCATCTTCATTGTTAATGGCAAATTGCACATTAGCCCCACCTGCAACAACATTCATATGTTTTGCAATGGTTAAAGACATTTCTCTAAGCTTTTGATAACACCTGTCTGATATAGTCTGCGCCGGTGCAACGGTAATTGAATCCCCTGTGTGGATACCGCATGGATCGACATTTTCGATCGAACAAATCACAACTCCATTTTTGTTCTTATCGACCATTACCTCGAGTTCAATCTCTTTCCAGCCGAGGAGTGACTTTTCCATTGTTACAGGAAATTTAATATCACTACTGTCAAAAATTTCTTTGAGATCATTCTGATTGTAGGCAAGGGCGGCCCCTTTTCCTCCCAGTGCGAAGTCTCTTCTAATAATTAGTGGAAATTCAACTTCTGATTTTGCAAGTTCGTAAGCGTGCTCTTTAGAAGTCGCTGAAAATCTCTTGCCGGCCTTGTAGCCCAGTTTTTCAAGTTCTTTTGCAAATAACTCTCTGTCTTCAGTCTTCTTTATCGTGTCGACATTGGCCCCAAGAAGTTTTACCCCATTACGAGAGAGAAACTCCTCTTCTTCAAGCTCAATACAGATATTTAGTGCAGTCTGTCCTCCCATTGTTGAGAGAACAGCATCGACATTTTCTTTTTTTATAATTTTTTTGATCGTATCTTTAGTGATTGGTTCAATATAAGTTTTAAAACTCATATTCTTGTCCGTCATAATTGTTGCTGGATTTGAATTCAAAAGGACGACTTCAATTCCTAACTCTTTATATGCTTTTAGTGCTTGGGTTCCTGAGTAGTCAAACTCTGAAGCCTGACCAATTTTAATTGGACCTGATCCTACTAATAGAATTTTTTTGATCTCGCTATTTAATTTTCCCTGGTGATAAGTTGGTAGTGCTTGTATATCTTCCGATTTGAATGTCAGTTTCTTCCCATTTATAAGAAAATCTCTAATTTCATCAAAGAATACCGCTGCATCTGTTGGCCCAGGATTGGCCTCTGGATGAAATTGTACAGAACGAATATTAGAGTCAGTGCTTCTTATCCCTTCAATTGATCTGTCAAAAAGCGAAGTGTACTCACAGACAAATTCACGCCCACTTGAATTGCAGTTACGGAGTTTTGAAAAAGAGCTTTCTTCAATCGCATATCCATGATTTTGAGCAGTGATCAGTAAATTTCCAGTGATGTGATCAAATACGGGGTGGTTTGAGCCTCTTTGTCCAAATGGAAGCTTAAACGTGTCCATCCCAAGAGCTAAACCGATTAACTGATGACCAAGGCAGATCCCACGAATTGGAATGTCTGTTTTTAAAAGCGCTGCAATTGTTTGTATTTGATCTTTATATAGTTTTGGGTCTCCTGGTCCATTTGATAGAAAAATTAATGATGGTGACAGAGCTAGAATATCATCGCTTGTGGCACTATAAGGTAGTTCAACAACTGGTAGACCAAAGCTTAGTAAGTTATTTGTGATTGCCTGCTTTATTCCATAGTTTATGATGACTATAGGCTTTTCACCTTCTCTATGTATCTTTTTTGTCGCAATAGAGACGCGCCTAAGATCATTGCAAATCAAATTGTCACTTTCAAAATCATTTATTGATGGTGGTGCTTCAGAGCTTGTGATTATTGCCTTATGATTTTTAGACTTTGTTGATAGGTACTTTGTAAGTGCCCTTGTGTCGACATCTGAGATTAGCGGAGTATCGATTTGGTTGAAGAATTCATTATAAGAGAAGTTTCTTGCAATCAATGTTTTTGCGTGAACCTTCTGTGATTGCAAGACTCTCTCGTCTGCGGCATAGTTTCCGATATGGGCACTTGTGTAGATAATATGTTGTCCGAGAAATGATGGGTCAGTTGCCGTTTCCTGGTAACCTGACATTGATGTCGTGAAGGCCGCTTCTGCGATGAGTATGTCTTCAAAATTTGGGATGTTAATGAATCCTTGAAAAGTTGTGCCGTCAATGAAATGAATATAAATAGGAGATTGTTTGAGAGAATCTTGAAAAGTTTTTTCGTCGTGAATAAATTTTTTAGGTATTCCTGATTCTCTCACTAATGTCTCCTGGGATTTTCTTATATTGTGAACCAATATGATGGTCTTCGTTATTAATCATTGCTTCAATTATCGCCATTCTCACAAAAACAGAGTTTTGTACCTGCTTGTGTGCCATCCATATCTCGGAGTTAACAATGTCCTGTTCGACTTCTATGCCAATATTTGCTGGCCCTGGATGAAAGACTGGGAGTACTTTTGAGTGTTTTCTAAAACGATCAAAAGTTAGTCCCCATTCTTGCTGGTAATTTTTAAGTTTGTCTGAGATCGACTTATCATGTCTTTCAGTTTGAACGCGGAGTAAATAGATAGCGTCTGATTGTTCAATTGCTTCATCGAGACTCGTGACACGGTTTACTCCTGCTGGCATCTCTTCTGGGATGAAAAAGTCAGGTCCACAGAGTAGTACATTTACACCAAATTGTGGAAGTAGGTCTGTTAGGGAATGAGTTACTCTCGAGTGGATACAATCTCCAACAATTGAAATTGTTTTCCCCTTAATATTCTTGAGGCCGCCGAAGTGATCTTGTAACGTATAGAGATCTAGTAGTGCTTGTGTAGGATGTTGATTAATTCCATCTCCTCCGTTAATTATTTTAATTGGAGGATATTCTCTAAATTGATCTAGGAGGTGTGATTCGTTAGTTCGAATTATACAAATATCAACACCCTGATATTTCAATGTGAGGAGTGTCTGTTCAAGAGATTCACCTTTTTTAAGTGAAGAGCTCTCTGCATGGAAATCAATATGGTATCCACCAATTCTCATGATTGCCATAGCGAATGATAATTTTGTTCTTGTGGAATTTTCGAGGAATGAAGTAGCAACAGCTAAGGTTTTTTGCAAGGGAAGACGAGGGGGCTGACCTGATTTAAGGTCATTCGTCCTACGAAGCAAGGCCTTAATATGGCCAAGTTCTAGGTCTTTAATTCCTTCTAATATTGAAGGGAAAGCAGACATTACTATCCTTTTCAACTATAATTTCGTATGATTACCTTATTATAGTTGATGCTGTGAATTTTAATAATAGTAGAAAAGAAATAGTCTTTTGGCCATGAAAATAAATAAAGAATTTAAAACCATTCACAATAACATTCAAAAAGAAGCCTTGATTAATGAAATTAAAGGCAATCTCTTTGAATATCTTGTCGCTCATCATTGTGCCAAGCGTCTGAAAATTGAGAATGCTTTTCTCGAAAGCTTTAGTGGCGATATGAAGAGTATGTTGATGACTTATGAAAAATGGCTTCGTCAAAATGATCGAGAACTAATTTCTAAGTTACAAACACTTTCTATGAAAACTTCTAATGAGGTTTCGTCTTATATAGAAAGTATTTTGAATGAAGGTGAGATCATAAAGACGATTGTGGTTATTGGAAAAATTACTGGTGGCCATCATAATGATATCTTCAAGGAAGCCGATATCATCTTTAGTACAAGTGAAAGGGAAATCCCATTAAGCCTAAAACTCTCAAAGAAGAATGCTTTTGTTAACACAAAAAGCGCTGGTGCAAAGAGTTTTGTTTCAAAGTATTTTGATGGCTTTGTGGAAGCTCCAATTTTTCAAAGTACGTATAATGATATTATAGATAAACTCTTCTTTGAGCTGGGTGAAAAGTTATACGAACGTCATGGGCTCGAGTTTTCTGGACGCTTCGATTCTACTTGGGATGGCCCAGACTTACCTGGTGAGCTCGATGAAGAGGATCGCGCTGACCTTCATTATATGTATCAGGAGTTATCCCGAAATCTCTATCAAACACTTAAGCAGTTTTTTGAGATTTCCCCTGATCGTTTCATGGCATCTCTCTTTCCACTTTTAGGTCAGGGGAGTGATAATCTCATTCAAGTAACCTGTTTTCACCAGGAAAAAGTCATTTCCGGAGTTAAAAATCGTTATGAGTTTTCCTCTGTCAGTATTAAAGATTACGCAACTACACATACGGAAGTTGAATTTTTACCATTTAAAGACAGTACCTCTTCTTTTGATATTCGACTTAATGATGATATACTTCAGATCAGAATAAAACCGATGAATAAGTTTACAACCGCATCATACAAAGTAAATTGCTCAGTGAGATCAATCAATGAATAACAGCCTATTTGATACAATTATTACCGCTTACCACTTTGACGAATATCTCAATGCATTTGGAAAATATTTTAAAATGTTTAAAATGAAAGATCTCGAGGAAGCTGTCGCAAACTCCAAGGGAGCACTTGTTATTAACAATGAAGAATTCTTAGATATTTTAAATATCTCTAATATATCTTCTCCATCAAGTTTTAAAGTTTTTGGATACTGTGAGCATATAAAAGATCATTCTAGAGAAAGAATCTATCCTGGTGAAGATTACAAAGATTGTAGTGATTATTTCGTCGACACAACCTCATACGTTGTTTCTGCAAGTGAGTGTCACACCTTTAGCAATGACGTCGAATTTTCAAATTATCTTTTTTGCCCGATTGTTGAGAAGCTTGTTGGCCCTGATGAGTATAGAAAGGCGGTATTTCTTGACCGAGATGGTGTCATCAATATTGACCATGGTTATGTTTATCAACCTGAGAAGCTAGATCTCATCCCTGGTGTTATTGATTTTCTACAAATATGTGAAGCCTCAAATATTTTAAAGCTAGTTGTTACTAATCAGGCAGGTGTTGCGAGAGGACTTTTTACTGAGGCCGATGTTGCTCACTTTCACGATGTTATCTGTGAAAGACTCTCTAAAGAAGGTATTACGATAGATGCAATTGAAATTGCTCCTTATCATTTTCAGAATGGACACGGAGATTATAAGAAACATTCTTTTACTCGGAAGCCAGGTATCGCAATGGTTTACAAGCATCTTTATCGCTTTTCTGTAGATCTCTCACAATCTTGGATGATTGGAGATAAGCCAAGTGACATTTTAAATATCGATCTTCTTAATTATCTTCTTCTTCGCGGAGATTATAATTTGTCTCCATATGACAGTATGGTTTACGATGATTTTGAAGGAATAAAAACATACCTTTTTTCTCTTGATTTTTTGCATCAGGCCTGACATCATTTACCCACCACGGATTGGCAATTTGGAGACAAAATGAAGTTTGTTCTAACTATTTTATTCTTATTTATCGTTTCTTTTGCATTTAACTCAAATGCTCGCGACCTTACACTAAAAGAAAAAACGGCAATATTAAATCTATCTAAGACGACGCGTGTAGCGGAATTTGCTCTTAGTCATATCGATGCTTCGAGCCTATCTTTAACAGATTATCTAAGCTATAAAGTCTTGAAGAACTCTTGTACTCCACTAAATAAACAGATTGATAAAATTGGGCAGGAGACAAGTGAGTATGAAGACCAATCGGCTCGTCTAAGTACGCTGATGAATATCTGCTCACACGGAGTTATTTCATTAACAGATCTTATGATCGAATATAACCACTAAGGCCTTTATATGTCTCAAAAAATTCGTGTTCTTGTTGCTGATACCTTTGACCCCTGGTTTAATTTAGCGACAGAAGATTGGATTTTTCGTGATATGGACCCTGAATACAAAGTTCTCTTCCTCTGGAGAAATCAAAATACTGTTGTCATCGGTCGTTTTCAAAACCCATGGACAGAGTGCAATGTTGAAAGAATGAATGCGGACGAAATTAAGCTTGCCAGAAGACAAAGTGGTGGCGGGGCCGTTTTTCACGATCTTGGAAATACAAACTTTACATTTATGGCATCTAAGGAGACTTACGATAAAAATGCCAATAATCAAATAATCATCAATGCGCTAAAGCGCTTTGGAATTGAATCTCTTGCTTCTGGAAGAAATGATCTCGTTTTAAAATCAGATGAGGGAGAGAAGAAGTTTTCTGGTAGTGCCTTTAAAGAGACTAAAGAGCGTGCATTTCACCATGGAACATTATTGATTAACGCTGATCTTTCACGTCTTGGAAACTATCTTAATCCAAATAAGAAGAAGCTTGAATCGAAGGGGATTAAGTCAGTCGTGGCGAGGGTGACAAACTTAAGTGCAGTAAACTCAGATGTTACACACGAAAGTTTGAGTCAGGCAATTATTGAAGAATTTTTTAAATTCTATGGTAGTGAATGCGAAATTGAGCACCTTGATTATGAATACCTCAAGTCAGTTCCAGCACTGAATGAATACTATGAAAAATTGAAAGATTGGAATTGGCGTTTTGGTGAGACTCCGAAATTTACTCACTTTATGGAGGAGAGATTTGTCTGGGGTGGGATAGAGTTGCATCTTAATTCTCACAAAGGACTAATTACAGAGGTACAAATCTACACAGATTCACTTCATCCTGAAATGATTGAGATTCTCGGTGAAAGCTTAAAAAATCTTCGTTATGAAAGAGATGATATCTCTCGTGCCATCGGTGAGTTAATTTCTCAGTATAAGATGTATGAGGAATTTCTGACTGATTTTAGAAATTGGCTTTGTTCTCAAATTAATTAATTTTAAACTGCTCCAGTTAAATGGGGACAGCATCTCTCAAATAAATCGAGTTATAGTAATTTATAAAAATATCGACATGCTTTTGAAGCATGTCGATTCTCTTTGTCGTACACCAAGTTCTTCTCGCTAGTCTGTTAATATTTGCCCTAAACATGGCGCACGTGTGATTCAATGTAAATAGTGGATCGAAGCGAAGCTTCTTAAGTTCGCCTTGTCCAGCTACACAACCTCGTCCTCCTTTGTATCTCTTATATTCTGCTGCTGGAAAGTATCTACTCACAAACTTTGGATATGCTTGGTGTTCATCTGATTGAATTGTTGCATCTTGAGCGACAACATTTTTAATCTTTTTAAATACTACTCTTAATCCTCTTTCATGATCATTTTTTCGATATCCATATTTCTTTCGTGATTTATCAGCGAGTAGTCCAAATGCAGGAATGCTTGAAACCTTTGCTGCAAGTATATA